>JBJEJS010000310.1:0-9478 GCA_051878235.1 Candidatus Cryptobacteroides sp. | reverse complement strand
CACATCCGAGAGAAGGACCTCATCCTGATTGTCCTGAGGGACGACCGCCACCAAATCCTCCACAGTATCTGCCGGACGGCTTCCGCCCCAAGGAATCAGGACGACAGCGGCGGCAACTGCCGCAGCCACAGCCACTCCTGCAGCCGCCCTGCGCAGCCACACCGCAGCAATAGGCTTCTTCACTGCCCCGACCCTGTCCAGACGCTCACAGACAGACTCCCAGACCCGCTGGGGAACCTCTTCCTCAGCCGAGTCCATCAACGCCTTTATCTCAAGGTCGAATCTGCTATGGTCGTTCTCAGACATTCCTGTATTTTTTTATCTGCTCCTGAAGCATCGCCCTCGCCCTGCTCAACTGGCTTCTTGAGGTGACTTCGGATATTCCCAACATCTCCGCTATGTCCTTGTGGGTAAACCCTTCAATCACATAGAGGTTGAACACGGTCCTGAAGCCCGTCGGCAGCGCCGAGATCATACTCAGGAGTTCCTTGTAACCCAAATCCTGGATCTGCGTGGAGCCTTCCGACGAAAGATTCCTGGCGGAAGTGATGTCCTCGCTCATTTTCAGGGCATCCTTCTTCCGAAGGTACATCAATGCCGTCGTGACGAAAACCGTCCTCGCCCAGCCCTCGAAAGACCCGTTCCCCTTGTAACTGTCAAGTTTTGTGAACAGTGTGACGAAACCGTCCTGAAGAAGATCCTCCGCGACATCACGCTCCGGAACATAACGAAGGCAGACAGGGAACATTTTGGGCGCGAGCCTGTCATATACAGCCTTCTGCGCCTTTCTGTCACCCTTTCTGCACAGGTCAATCAGTTCCTTCTCCGATGTCTCTTTCACAGCGGTCCGTTTAACCCGTCAATCTCCCGTGCGACAAAAAAGATGCTTCAAATGGTTGAATTGTTGCACGAGGCGGAGCAAAATCCGTCTGACGGAGGTCTTAATCTGCAAAAGTAATTATTTTTATGCTATTTTTGCACTAATTTCACCATAGGGGCACGACAGTCCCGACAGAATGACAAGATATGAACAAAATAGGACATATAATAACCGTCGTGGCGGTTTTTGTCTGCTTCAACGCCCAGGCGCAGACCTATAAATCGGCACGCGAACAGGAGAACAGGCTGATGGACGCAGTCACCGCCTACGACAACGGCGACAACGCCAGGGCGGGCAGACTTCTGGAGGGAATCGCGGAAACGGACCCCGACAACGATGCAGCCCATTATTATCTCGGGCTTGTGGCCGTCAGGAAAGCCGACCTTGAGACCGCAGAAAAGGAATTCCGCAAGGCCGTCTCCATCGACACGACGAATTTCTGGTACCGCCACCGACTTGCCACAGTCTATTCCGCGACACGCAGACCCGAACTCGCCGAGTCAATCTACCGCGACCTGCTGAGGGACTTCCCGAAAAAAAGCGACATATACTACAATCTGATGGAACTCTACCTTGCCGAAGGCAGGATGGACGATGCCCTGGCGACACTTTCGCAGATCGAGACAGTCTTCGGGAAGAACGAGATGACCGTGATGGCGAGATTCGAGATAATGAGCCGCCAGGACCGCCAGAGGGAGGCCTACGAGATGCTTGAGGCATACAACAGGGACTATTCCTCCCCTCAGGTGCTATCCCTGCTTGGAGACTACCAGATGTCCATGTACAACGACTCCACGGCGGTCGCCCTTTATGACGAGGCCCTGGACATCGCTCCCGACTACGCCCCCGCTCTTCTCGGAAAGGCTGAAGCCTACAGAATAACAAGGAAATATGACCAATATTTCAAGACGATGGAGGAGTTTGTCACAAACAGGGACATATCTTCCAAGGGCAAGGCAGACTATCTCACGGAAATCATAAGGCGCTCCGATCCGAATTTCCTAAAGGCGTTCCGGCCGCAGATGGACTCGCTGGTCGCCTCAGGGGTCGCCACACATCCTAAGGACAGTTCGATGATGACCCTCTCAGGGATATATTTCTACGGGACAGGGAGGACAGGCGAGGCCTGCGACAGGTTCAGGGAGAATATGCTGAACTGGCCTGAGAGCCTTCCGGCCGCAGCCTCATACATTGAACTTCTTGCATACGCGGACAGATGGGAGGAACTTGTCTCCGAGGCGGGGAAGGCTGCGGAGAGATTTCCCGAGGAGAAGGCGTTTCTGGAATACTCCGTACTGGCGGCATACAATCTCAAGGATTACGGCCTTGTGCAGTCCCTCTGCCAGAAGATAATCGACAAATATCCGTCCGACAGTGCGGCTGTCCTGTCCTCATATTCCACTATGGGGGACACATACCACCTTCAGGGAGACAATGCCAAAGCCTACAAATCCTACGACAAGGCATTGAGAATCAACCCTGAGCATTGTCCCGTGCTCAACAATTACGCCTACTGGCTGTCGCTTGAGGGCAAGAAACTGAAGAAGGCCTACACAATGAGCAGGAAGACCGTCGAGAAGGAGCCTGACAACCCGACTTACCTCGACACCTTCGGATGGATTCTCTTCCTTCAGGGCAAACCTCTGGAGGCCAAGCCTTTCTTCAAGCACGCGATGCTTTACGGGGGGAAGGACAGCGCGGTGATCCTCGACCATTATGCCGAAGTGCTGTATGCCCTCGGAGAATACGATATGGCGTTCATCTATTGGGACCAGGCCGTGGCGAAAGACAAGGGGGAGGAAAGAATCGAAGGTCTTGAGGAGAAAATCCGTGAAAGGAAGGCCGCAAGAAAAAAATAGGAGGATTTATGAGGAGCATTTTCGCGAAAACGGCTTTGGCCCTTCTGATGTTCTGCCTTTCCTGCACGGGGATTTTTGCGCAGGACATTGATGCCCGGAAAGCAGAAAAGGACCGTCTCACAAAGGAGATAGCCCTGATTGACAAGCAACTGAAGGAAAACAGCAGCAAAAGCCGCAACGCGCTCACGGAACTCAGCCTTCTCCAGAAGAAAATCTCCAACAGGAAAGCCCTCATCGCACAGAGCGACGCCGAAATCCGACGGTACGGAGACAAGATTTATCTGGCAAACAAGCAGATAGCCCGTCTCCAGGCGCGGCACGACACTTTGGAGACCTATTACAGCCGCCTCATCAGGGGGGCGTACAAAAACCGCGACGCGAAAATCTGGTATATGTACATCCTCGCGAGCGACGACCTCGGACAGGCTTTCAGGAGATACGGATATTTCAAGAATCTCTCCCTTGAGATGAGGTCCCAGGCGGAGAAACTGCGCGAGGCAAAGGAGGAACTTGAGGCGGAGAAGAACAAACTGGCAGTGCTGAAACGCGAGGCGGAAGGGGTGAAGGCCGAGAGAAAAAAGGAATATGAGACACTTGTGAAAGAGGAGGCCCGCTCGAAAGCGGTGGTGGGCAGCCTCCAGAAGGAGAAGAAGAAATACCAGAGCCAACTTGCGGCAAAGAAGAAGCGGGTTGACGCTCTGAACAGGGAAATCGAGAGGCTCATCGCGGAGGCGATGAAGGCATCAAAGCCGTCTTCAGGGAAGAAGGAGGCTGTGGACTACAAACTTGCAGGGGAGTTCGCCGCGAACAAGGGCAAACTGCCTTGGCCTGTGGAGGGTCCTGTGGTGGACAAATTCGGGCAGCATTTCCATCCTGTCTACAAGTCGTTGACACTTCCCAAGAACAACGGAGTGGACATCGCGACCGCCAAAAACGCTCCGGTAAAATGCGTCTTTGACGGGGTTGTGATGCAGGTTATTGTTATGCCGAGTTTCAACCAGTGCGTCCTTGTCCAGCACGGGAACTATTTCTCATTCTACTGCAAGCTCAAGTCGGTCAATGTCAAGGCGGGAGCCAAGGTCACCACAGGTCAGGTGATAGGCACCGTCGACACGATCGGAGGAGAGACCCAGCTTCACTTCCAGATATGGAAGGGCGACAAGCCGCAAAATCCTGAACTTTGGTTAAGATAGACGACGAATAAGATATATATAAACCTATCAATCAATGAAAAAGACAGTATTTTTGACCGGTGCGACGGGCAATATGGGATGGGCTGGATTCCTTGAACTGTACGCCCGCAGGGAGAAGTTCGACATCCGGATCCTCGCGCGCAGAAGCAAGAAGAACCTGAAGAAACTGAAGCCTTATCTGGAAGATTCCGCCGTGACAGTCATCTGGGGCGATATGATGTCCTACGAGGATGTGCTCAAGGGGGTCAGCGGCTCGGACTATGTGTTCCATATCGGAGGAATGGTCTCCCCCGCTGCGGACTATTATCCTGAAAAGACTTTGAAAGTCAATGTGAAGTCATCCGAGAATGTGGCCCGCGCAGTCCTTGCCCAGCCTGATTCCGACAGGATGAAAGTGGTGTACATCGGCTCAGTCGCGCAATACGGGGACCGCCGCCGGCCTTTCCATTGGGGACGGACGGGAGACCCTGTGCTTGCAAGCCGTTTCGATATGTATTCCGTCTCGAAATGCAAGGCGGAAAAGGCCATAGTAGATTCAGGGATAAAGCATTGGGTATCAATCCGGCAGACGGGAATCCTCTACCCGGGCATCCTCGGTGCGGTCAATCCGACAGCCTTCCATGTGCCTGTCGGCGGAGTGTTGGAATGGGCTACCCTGGAGGATTCGGGAAGGCTTATCGCGAAGATATGCGGAGACGATGTGCCTGATTCATTCTGGAACAATTTCTACAATCTCAGCAGCGGTGAGGAATATCGGATGACGAATTACGAGTTCGAGACGAGGATGCTCGGGGCGTTGGGCCTGCCTGGACCGGAAAAGGTTTTCGAGCCGCAGTGGTTTGCCACAAGGAATTTCCACGGGATGTGGTTCACCGATTCGGACAAGTTGGATGACATTCTGCATTTCCGTGCGCACATCCCTGTCTCTGAATATTTCAAATCCTTGAAAAAGAGACTCCCCTGGTTTTATTCACTCGCATTCCTTGTGCCTGCAAAGGCAGTCAAATGGTTTATGAAGCCTTACGCCTTTGAAAAGGGTATGGGTACACAATGGTGGGTGGAGAACGACCCTGAGAAGTTCAAGGCATATTTCGGCAGCAGAGAGGAATATGAAAAACTTTTCTCCTGGGATGCGGTCCGTCCCGCCCCTCTTGAGAAGAATCCGGCAAAGGCAGGGTCCGAGGTCATCAGGCTGGATCACGGATGGGACGAGTCAAAGCCGCTTTCCGAACTGACTGACAAGGAATTGCAGGAAGCGGCCCAATTCCGTGGAGGCAAGTTCATCTCCCGCCTTGAAGGGAATATGTGCGAGTGGGAATGTGAGAGGGGACACCGTTTCAGCGCATCCCTCGAATATGTCCTCCTCGGAGGAGGATGGTGCACGGAATGCCGCCTTGACGAATGGCAGTCGGAGACTTCCCCAGCAAACAAGTTCATATCTCAATTGAAAGGGAGGAATGACTGATCAGGAAATGGAAACAGGAGTCCCGATTCAAGGAAGGCGGCTATATCTCCGCAGATGGAGGGAATCTGACGCCGCCGAACTTTTCCCTTTGCAAGTGACCCCGAACTCGGGGATGGGCACCCCACAAAAGCGTCGGGGAGAGGCTTGATGCAATCAGGAGATATTTCACGAATGACACCACCTGGGCGGTCATCCTGAAGGATACAGGGAAAATCGCGGGGTGCGTCGGCTTCCATCTTCCCTCCACAAGCAATATCCCCTTGAAGGAAGGGGAAGCGGAGGTCGGCTACTGGATTGCAAGGACTTACTGGAATCGGGGTCTCTGCACCGAAGCCCTCGGCCTGGTGGTGGAGCATTGCAGAAGGAAATAAACCCACAGGAGACCACGAGGGTCCAGGCTTTTGAATTGTGGATGTCATCGCCTATGCCGATGGTGACTTTGGTCAAGACACTGGATGTCACCCGTCTGGTGAGGATTTGCCGACGCAGGGGGCAGCCATTCAATATGATGATGTGCTGGTGCATCGGGACTTCCGCAATCGTACAGACCGAACTTGACTGCATAGTCAACCAATATGCCTCAGAGTTCAACAATCCTATGGTCCTGTGGGGAAAATACCGCAAAGGCCTGTTCAGGACCAGGCTTCCTGTCTCATTCCAGTTCCATCATATCCAGATGGACGGGAGTCACGGAGCATTGTTCCTGGAGAATCTGCAAAAGACCATCAATTCCCTTTGAAACCGTTGCCGGGGCGTCATTTCCTTTTCCTGGACGGTTTCGCCTTGGCGCTGCCCGAGGTTTTCCTTGAGGATTTACTCCCTTTTTTCTCTGCGGCAAGGCGACGGCGTTTCGAGTCGGCGATTGCCTTGCGGATCTTTGCCTTGCGGGCTTTCCCGTCGGATTTCACAGGAAGGTCCTCACGAAAGTCATCCTCCACAACCTCCCGCACGGACTCCTCTGGAATGAAATCAGAGGTTTCCCTTGTCTCAGCGCCCGTCTCGACAAGTTCATAGTCAAGGAGTTTCTGGTCAAGGTCCGCTTTCTTCACACGGATTTTGACGGCATCGCCAAGGGTATAGACAATGCTTGAACGGCGTCCGACAATGCGGTACCTGTCCTGGTCGAACTCGAAGAAGTCGGTACGGATGTCCCTCAGGGCGACCATACCCTCTATCTTGGTCGGCTCAATCTCAACATACATCCCCCATTCGGTCAGACCTGAGATATGTCCTTCAAACTCATATCCGACCTTGTCCTGCATAAACTCCACGAGTTTGTATTTCACACTCGCCCTCTCGGCATCTGCCGCGACCACTTCCCTCTCGGATGAATATTTGCACAATTTGTCATAGACTTCCTTCTTCTGGGACTGTGCCCCTTCAAGGTACATCGAGAGAAGACGGTGCACCATCATATCGGGATAACGGCGTATCGGGGAGGTGAAATGAGTGTAATATTTGAACGCAAGTCCGTAATGTCCTATATTTTCCGTGTCATATCTCGCCTTTGCCATCGTCCTGAGGGAGAGAAGTTCGATTGCGTTGAACTCAGGCTTGTCCTTCGCCTGTGAAAAGAGCCCGTTCAATTCCCTGGAGATTTCCTTGCCGTTCCCCGTCGGGCCGAGGGTATAACCGAAATTGCGGACGAATGTGCGGAGATTCTCAAGTTTCAACTGGTCTGGCTCATCGTGGACGCGGTAAACAAAGGTTTTGGCGTTCTTCTTCCCGCTCTTGTCGCATCCCGGCGTGCCTTTGCAGCCTGTCGCCACAAATTCCGCCACGCTCCTGTTGGCAAGGAGCATAAACTCCTCGATGAGCCAGTTCGCCTCCCTTGTGACTTTCTGATAGACGCGCACAGGACGGCCTTTCTCATCGACCTCCACCTTCATCTCCGGGCGTTCGAAACTGATTGCGCCTGCTGCGAAACGCTTCTTGCGGAGTTTTGCGGCAAGGTCGTTCAGAATCAGGACCGCTTCCTTGAGCCTGTCAGGGATGACCATTCCTGTGGTCACTCCAAAGCCCATAGCGGCTCCCTGTGCCGTGCGGTCACCATCAAGGACAGTCCCGTCCGTTCCTCCCCTGAGTTCGGTCTTCATCGCGTTCTTTCCCGCGTCAATGATCTGCTGTGCAGTCTCGTAGGCAAACCTGTAGTCCGAATTTATGATTGTCCTGCCAAACCAACTCCCTACCACGCGCGCAAGAGAGGTCAGTTCAAAGACCGCCGAGAATGTCAGTTTCTCCTCGCCAGGGCGGAGTGAACAGAGTTTGTTGGAGAGTTTCTCAGGAAGCATCGGGACAGTGCGGTCCACAAGATACACCGAAGTGCCCCTCTTCCTTGCCTCATCCTCGACAAGGGACTCCGGACGGACATAATGGGTGACATCCGCGATGTGGACTCCCACCTCATAATTCCCGTTCTCAAGCACCCTGAAAGAAAGCGCATCGTCAAAATCCTTGGCGTCAGCGGGGTCAATTGTGAATGTCAGCACATCCCTGAAGTCCTTTCTTCCCTTGAGGTCCTCACGGGTGATTGTCTCGGATATGCCGTCGGCGGCGTTCTCAACCTCAGGCTCAAAACGGTACGGCAGGCCGTATTCCGCAAGGATGGCGTGCATCTCCGTGTCATTCTCACCCGGCTCTCCGAGCACATCCACAATGTGCCCCACAGGATTGGGCTTTCCTTTCGGCCAACTGTCCACCGCCGCAGCGACCTTCATTCCCGACGAGGCCCCGCAAGAAGCGGCATCCTCAACGGTCACAGAGATGTCGTAAGGCATCACACGGCTCTGCATAAGCACCCACGCCTGGTTTCCCACAATGTGCAATATTCCGACAAACGGCTTTGGCGACCTTTCGACAATCTGCATCACCTTGCCCTCCATCCTCTGCTTGTCGGTCTTTTCCTTTGTCACGGCAACTTTCACCAAATCTCCGTTCAAGGCTCCGAGAGTCTTTGAGGCCTTCACAAAAATATCATCCTCAAGGTCATCCACAATGACAAACACGAATCCTTCCCTTGTCATCTGCACCTTGCCCACATATTCCCTTAGCACTTTCTCCGCTTTCTTGCGCCCGGCGGGACCGCTTTTTTTGCGGGATGTCCTGCCGCTTCTTTTTGATGCCATATTATATTCCTTAAAAATCCGTCGCAAATATAGGCTGAATTTAAGAAAAGTTTTGCAGAAAATTGACATTTTCCTATTTTTGCACGCGAATATGCAAATAATCAAATACTAATATTATTCATATGGCAACTACCGCTGATTTTAAGAACGGACTTTACATCAACTATAACGGGAAGCCGTGCTCAATTGTATGGTTCCAGCATGTAAAACCGGGAAAAGGACCTGCTTTCGTCAAGACAAAACTCCGCAACCTTGAGAACGGAAGGATTCTTGAGAACACTTTCACCGCAGGCGCGAAAATCGAGACGATCAATGTCGAGAGAAGACCTTACCAGTTCCTTTACAAGGACGAGGACGGATTCAACTTTATGCACGAGGAGACTTTCGAGCAGATTCACCTTGAGTCTGACCTTGTGGACAATGCCGACCTGATGAAGGAGGGACAGCACGTCGAGATGATGTTCCTTGCTGACGAGGAAAGGTGCCTCACCTGCGAACTTCCTACATACGTGGAACTTGAGGTGACCTACACCGAGCCTGCAGTCAAGGGCGACACCGCTTCGACAAACGCCCTCAAGGAAGTCACCCTTGAGACCGGAGCAATCATTATGGCTCCGCTTTTCATCAACCAGGGTGAGAGGATCCGCGTCAACACCACCGACAGGAGTTACGGAGAGAGGGTGAAATAATTCTTCTTGCGGAAGCAATTATCATTGACCGGCGGGGGCGACCCTGCCGGTTTTCTTTATTGTCACTTCGAGATGCGCTCAAAAGCATCGGAGCGTTTGAGCACGAAATTGGAGCCGAGATACTTGGTGCGGACCTCGTCATCGGCGGCAAGCGCCTCAGGAGTCCCGCTCTGGAGGATGTTGCCTTCATAGAGGAGATATGCGCGGTCGATGATGGCAAGGGTCTCGCCGACATTGTGGTCGGTGATGATGACCCCGATGTTCTTG
>JBJEJS010000309.1:0-9492 GCA_051878235.1 Candidatus Cryptobacteroides sp. | reverse complement strand
TGCAAATGCAAAATGCCGGGCTGCCTGCCACAAGACCCTTTCCGTGTGTGTATGAATGTATAAAAATACGGATTGTATCGTACATCCTTATGGCTCAGGAAGCATATCTTTGCAATGAACCTCGGCCTGCAATTGCCGGGGTCCGTGACCACAGTAACACCATAACAACTTAATCAATATGCAAAAGGTAATAACCAATCATTTCCGAAGCGTAGCTTTGGCGGTGCTTATGATCTTCCTTTGCAACTTCAGTGCATTCGCACAGCTTGCAATCAAGGGACAGGTCGTTGCATCTGACGGTGAACCGATAGCCGGTGCTTTCATCGTCATCAAAGGGACTGATCAGGGCACGAGTGCCGATGGGAACGGAAAGTTCACCATTACGGTCCCGCACAGGAAGAGTATTCTGGAAGTTTCCTGTCTCGGCTTTGCAACAAACGAAGTACAGGCTGATCCTTCAAAAACAATGACAGTTGTCCTGCAGGCCGACACTCAGGCTCTGGATGAGATCGTCGTGGTCGGATACCAGGAAGTCCGCAAGGGAGACCTTACCGGTTCGGTAGGCAAGGTGGATATGGGCGGTCTGCTCAATACACCGGCATCGTCGTTCGACCAGACGCTCGGCGGCCGTGTGGCAGGCGTGGTCGTGACATCCGGTGAAGGTATGCCGGGAGGTACGATGAACATAACCATCCGAGGCAACAACTCCCTTACCCAGGACAATACCCCTCTTTATATTATAGACGGATTCCCGGTGGAGGACCCGGATGTGGCCGGTACGGTGAACCCGTCGGATATAGAGTCCATCAACATTCTCAAAGATGCCTCGGCTACCGCCATTTACGGTGCGCGCGGCGCGAACGGAATCGTAATCATCACGACCAAGAAGGGTTCGGTGGGCCAGATGGTCGTGAAGTATGACGGCAGCTGCGGTTTCCAGCAGATAACCAAGACAATGGATATGATGGATGCCTACGAGTTTGTCAAGCTCCAGAACGAGATCTCCCCTGCGGATACCCGCAGGACATATCTGATGGAGTATCAGGGCCGCCAGTGGACATTGGATGACTACAAGGGCATTGAACAGTTCGACTGGCAGAAGAACATATTCCGCACTGCGTGGCAGCAAAGCCATAATGTGAGCATGAGCGGAGGAACAGACGGCGTGCGCTATAATGCTTCTGCCTCATATTTCGACCAGAACGGTATCGTGCTGAATTCCAACTACAAGAGATTCCAGGCCAGGATGAATGTGGTGGTCAGGCGCAAAAAACTCAATGTCAGTGTGACATCCAATTTTTCAAGGGCTATCCAGACTGGTAGTTCCACATCGCTGTATTCTTCAAGCGGTATGAACAACCTGTTCTACAGCGTATGGTCATACAGGCCTGTGACACCTCCGAATGTGCCTCTCAGCACCCTTATTGATAATGCTCTCGACGATAGTGTATCTCCTACTAACGACTATCGTTTCAACCCTATCAAATCGCTCCAGAACGAGTACAGGAAGGGCTATACCAATAATCTCCAGCTCAACGGATTTGCCGAGTATGAGTTTATTAAAGGCTTGAAGCTCAAGGTTTCCGCAGGATTCACATACGACAGCCGCACAAGCGACCAGTTCAACAACTCCAACACCCGTTACGGCGGTCCGACCTCGAACGACAAGGTCAATGCACAGACGGGAAGGCAGCAGAGGCTTACTTGGCTGAACGAGAACCTCCTCACATACCAGACGAGTGTCAAAAAGACGCATTACTTCAATGCTATGGCCGGAGTCACGCTTCAGAGTTCCGACTATGAGGCATATTCGTTCAAGACTATCAATATCCCTAATGAGTCTCTAGGAATGGCCGGTATGAACGAGGGTACTCCGAGCACGACCAATTCGCTCAAGTCTTCTTGGAGCATGATGTCCTACCTTGCAAGCTTCAGATACAACTACAAGGCCCTGTATTACCTTACATTCTCATTCCGCGCCGATGGCTCGTCCAAATTCTCTTCAAAAAACCGTTACGGATATTTCCCTTCTGCATCTGCTGCCTGGAATTTCTACAACGAACCTGCCCTGCGCAAAGATTGGCTCTCCAATGGAAAAATCCGTCTGAGCTGGGGTATGACCGGAAACAACAGGGTAGGCGAGTATGACTATTACGCCAAGATGGATATGCTCAAGAGCGCATCAGGAACCAACTCCTCGACAGCCTATCCTTTCGAAGGAAACACTGCCAATGTCGGTGTGGCACCTATCAGTCTTGCGAACCAGGACCTCAAATGGGAGACTACCGACCAGTGGGACCTCGGACTGGATCTGGGATTCATTGACGAACGTATTTCTTTGAATATAGACCTTTACCAGAAACTTACCCGCGACCTTCTTCTTTCCGCACAGCTCCCTTATTCAACGGGATATGCCACTGCTATGAAGAATGTCGGAAAGGTGCGCAACCGCGGTTTGGAGTTCACACTCAACACTGTGAACATCAAGAGGAGGGGCTTTGTGTGGACCACCAATTTCAATATCTCATTCAACCGCAATGCCGTGCTTGAACTGACTGAAAACCAGGAAGCTCTCCTGAGCACGGCTTATTTTGACAACACATACAACAACCAGCCTTGTTTCATCGCGCGAAAAGGCGAATCTATGGGTATGATGTACGGCTATATATATGAGGGAACATATAAATATGACGATTTCGACAAGTCCGGCGACACTTATGTCCTGAAACCGGGAGTCGCATATTTCTCCGGTGAGAACAATACCCAGCCAGGCATGCCTAAGTACAGGGACCTCAACGGTGACGGTGTCATTGATACCAACGACAAGACTGTCATCGGCCGGGGAGCTCCTGTGCATACTGGAGGATTCACCAACGACTTTTCGTACAAGGGTATCGACCTGAGCATCTTCTTCCAGTGGTCATACGGAAACGACATTATGAACATCAACCGGCTTTTCTTCGAGCAGACCAGCAAGCGAAACACCAACCAGTTCGCTTCCTATGCAGACAGATGGACGGCAGACAATCCGGACAGCGACATTCCTTCGTCTGTTGAGACATCGTCAAAGAATGTCATTTCATCACGCATCATAGAGGACGGCTCATATCTGAGGCTCAAGGCAGTGACTCTCGGCTACACTTTCCCGAAGAAATTGCTGTCGAAGGTGAAAATATCCAACCTTAGACTCTATCTTGCAGCCCAGAATCTCTGGACCTGGACCAATTATTCCGGCTATGATCCGGAAGTGTCCATCAGGAACAGTCCTCTTACTCCGGGCATCGATTTCTCGGCTTATCCGAGGGCTTTCACGGTCAGTATGGGTCTGAACTTAGCATTCTAACATTCAAAAATGTTCCGAAATGAATAGAATATATCAAAATATCATATTCCTTTTCCTCTTTGTATCAATGACTTCGTGCTCATTTTTGGATAAGGAACCTTATACTATAGTTGCTGAAGATTACTTCACAACGGAGGAGGAGGCGAGCGACTTCCTGACATCCGTATATTCTCCTTTGGCACAGGCCTCATTCTACGGCAATAACTATATGGTGCTTGCCGGTGGAGACGACCTTTCTTATTATGGCGGTGGCACGACGCGTATCTCCAACAGCGGTCTGATATGCAACAACGCAACTGTCAGCGACCCTGCCGTGACCTCCCTTTGGGCAACACTTTACAACGGAATCGAAAGGGCGAACATCTTCATCGAGTCAATCGGAAAGGTGGAGGATCTGGATCCTGCCAAGGCCGCAAGCATGACATCACAGGTGAGATTCCTCAGGGCATATTATTATTTCATCCTTGTTTCCAACTGGGGGGATGTCCCGTTCATTACTGAATCGACCTATTCTTCCGGAAATGTGTATGACAAGAGCATAGCCCGTACGGACAAGAATGTCATTTATGACTTCATTGTCAAGGAAATGGCGGAGGCTGCGCAGGACGCAAATCCGTCGGAAGGTATTGAAGACGGCGGTCTTCCGACAGCCGCCGCGAACAATTTCCTTCCGGGTTATGTCTCCAAATCGGCAGCCTGGGGCATCCTCGCGAGAGTTTACCTTTTCTGGGCCGGAGAGTGGCGCAGGGACAATGTCCAGGAACCGGAGGACAATGCAGAGCGTTACCGTCTTGCAAGCTACTACGGCCAGAAAGTCATGACCCAGGGGCATTCGCTTGCAGATGAATACTGGGATGTGTTCATTGACATATCTTCCGGAAAATACAATACTGCCCTCAATGCTTCAGGTGAGAAGGCCAATGAAAGCATCTGGGAAGTGGAATTTGCAGGTGATGGTACTGGTGACGTCAGATGTGAGGGCCGTATCGGCAATACTATAGGTCTTGTAGGACCGGATTTCTCGTCATATCAGGGTGTCGTCGGAAAATTCGACCCGGGCTATTCGTACGGCTTTATCCGAACTACTCCGAAACTGTATGATCTCTACAAGGAGAACGGAGACCTCGAGCGTTTCACCTGGAATGTGGCTCCGTTCACATACCGCGGTCTGACGAACACCGGTGTAATCGGAAGGACTTTCGAGTCGGAGGAACTGTACAAAATTGTGACCGGTCAGTCCGAGTACGGACCTTGGTACGAGTGCAATGATTACGATGGAGATTCGGAGGGAAAGAAGGTCGACAATTCCAAAGATGCAAATGGCAATGTAATTCCTCAGTACGGAGATGTTTTCAAGGCTAATATTACCGAAGCCAACCTGAGGAAGGACATCTGCTGCGGAAAATACCGCAGGGAGTATGAGACGGCTGTCAAGAAGAGCAAGAACAACACTGCAATCAATTTCCCGATTCTGAGGTATTCGGATG
This sequence comes from Candidatus Cryptobacteroides sp., assembly GCA_051878235.1. Lineage (GTDB taxonomy): Bacteria > Bacteroidota > Bacteroidia > Bacteroidales > UBA932 > Cryptobacteroides. Next base: position 4,662 of record JBJEJS010000309.1, on the reverse strand, counting down.
TGCTTCTTATGATTGCCGAGGCTGAAAACGAATATAACAACGGTCCTACTCCTCTTGCAGTAAGTTGTCTGAATGCAGTAAGAGCAAGGGCTGGATTGGACGAGAATGCTTCGGCCTACACTTCCCGCCGTTCTTTCCTCAATGCGGTAAAGGACGAAAGGGCTATGGAACTTTGCTTTGAATACACAAGGCGTTACGACCTTATCCGGTGGGGTGATTATGTGGATGCGATGCACGAGGTCTATCAGATGGCCCTTTCCGGCGAGAACTGGGGAGAAGCATCCCAGGCCGCACCGTTCTTCAATATCAGCCAGTCATACAACTATTTCCCAATTCCAGAAGCGGAAATGGCTGTCAATAAATTGATTACACAGAACAATCCAGGTTGGTAAAAATTTTGATTATGAAACATATTAAATTATTATTGACAGTATGTTCACTTGTGGCCTTTGCCGCCTGTGATACTGACTTGAAAGACAATCTTCGAGATTGCAGAGTTGATGTCGTTCCCGGTGAATATACATTTCAGAACAATATCATTTCTGTCAGCAAAGGACAGAAGGTGAATTTCTCCATAGAAGGTAATCCGCAGTACCTGACCTTCTTCAGCGGGGAGGTCGGACACAGGTATTCCTTCGCCAATGCCGGCTCGATTCCTTCTGAGGATGTGGTGTCATCTACATTGAAATTCAAGGTCTGGTCACAATATGGAGTCACAGCGACCTATACGGAATGTCCTATGCTTGAAATCCTCTACTCCGCGGAGGATGCGGAAGGGGACGGAAGCGAGGTCTTCCCGCTTATGTGCAAGAATGATTTCGAGGCGGATTCCATTTTAGTGAGGAATTTTGAATGGTCAACTCTTGTGGAGCGTTCCAAACTGCCTGCGGCACCTTTGAATAATGTGTCCAAGGCCATTTCATATTCGATTCCTGTCAAGGATTTCATAGACAGGAATTTTGTCATAGCCATAGCATACAATGACGACGAGTATGAAAGGACCCAGGAGGTCGAAAAGGAGGTCGTCAAGGTTGACGGTACCGTGGAAATCAAGAAGGTCATTGAGACTGTCGTACAGCCGACCTATTATATTGCGGAAATGAGGGTGGAGAATCAGCTCAAGGACGGGACTGTCCTGACAAACTATGCCTCCTCTTTCGGATTCACTCCGCTGAATCTGGACTGCGCAACCGAGTTCAAGGACCAGAGCCAGTACGATATGCCTTCGGACCGTGCCTACGGTTCCACCCAGACCAATGTTTCCGGAATGTGGAACCTTACTGACATCTCGACCGGAAACTTTGCTATCAGAGGTTCTGGTGGAGGGCAGGTCTGGAAAAAAAGCTGGCTTGTTTCCGATTATATAGATTTGCTCAGGAATCCGTCTCCGGACACAGGAGTGGCAATCAAGGGCATTTCAACGCAGATGTCATCCTATGAATATTCCTGGGACAAGGTCGGGACATATACCGTGACTTTTGTAATGAGAAATGTGAACTATGCCTATTCAGAGGATAAAGTGCAGGAGTTCATTGTCAATGTAACCGAATAAATGAATGTCAAAATGAAAACCATATTCAGATATATGACAATTTGTGCCGCATTCTTCTTTGTGTCGTGCTCTTTGAACGATTTGAAAAAGGATGTGGACTCCCTGAAGTACCAGGTAGGAAGTCTTGAGGCGCAGGTGGAACTTCTCAATTCAAATATAGAGGCTCTCAATTACATATTGAATCCACAGAATGTCACTGTCGAGTCGGTCGCTACTCTTTCTGATGGAAAATTCGTATTGTCCTTGAGTGACGGCAGAACCATTACCCTTACTACTGGAAAGCCCGGTACCGTAGATGCTCCGTCCATCGGAATAGGAGAGGATGGCTGTTGGTATGTCAACGGGGAGTCAACCGGCGTACGCGCTGTCGGTGAAGATGGGAAGAATGGCGATGGATATCCTGAGTTCCGTGTCTATCAGGGCTCCTGGCAGGTGCGATTCGGAGGAGGGGAGTGGACTCCGGTAGAGGGAGGCGAGAATGTCGCTTCCGGTTCGCTCGGTGATATGTTCTTTGAATCGGCATCAGTTGACGGCGATTGCTTCAGTGTGGTTATGGCGGACGGTAAGGAGTATACCCTTCCGATAGTCTCTTCTTTGGAGTGCGCAATTGACAAGTCTGCTCTTAAATTGACCGACGGTGTTCTATCTGTTGATAAAGATACTTATGTCACAATCGGACTGAAAGCCATTGGTGATGAGATTGTCTGCAATGTGCCCTCAGGCTGGCGTGCAGTACTCACTCCACTGGACAATGTCGATGCAAATGGCAATAATTACACAATTTCTTTATATGCACCGTTGACAAAAACGGTTATAATCGACAATTCAACTGATTTGAATGTCTGTGTAAGGAAGGGCACTTTCTGGGCGGTCGATCATCTTTTGTTGAATCTTGTCACGGAATAATTGGAATACTATGAAAAATTTAAATATCATAATTGCGATGCTCTCCCTCGCAGTGGTGCTTGTCTGTTGCACAAATCTTGAAGACGTCAGAAAGGATATTGATGATATGAATTCAAGGTTGGATGCCTTGGAGGCTTCTCTTGGGGGGTATAATGAAGGCATCAACAATCTCTATAGGATGACGGTAGGGACCATATTTGTAACTGGTTATACCGTGAATGAAAAAGGTGATGCTGTCTTGACATTGAGTGACGGAACATCGATGACCATATATGCCGGTCTTCCGCTCGTTGAGATACCGATCGTGGCAATCAATGAGGATGGCTTTTGGACATACACATTTGAAGAAGAGACTATCGTCCTTGTGGATGGTGACGCTAATCCGCTTTCTGCATTACCGCAGGACGGTGTGGATGGCCACGTGCCTTATATTTCAATTGACAGCGACGGGTATTGGTGCATAAATGTCGATGGAGTGACTACAAGGATTGATGGGAAATACAATTTTGCTGACATTTCAAAGATTCCGGGCAGCATTTTCGCTGATGTGAAAGTAAATGGTAATGAGCTTGTAATTACTTTACTTTCAGGAGATATTACCCGTATCCCGCTTCTTGGTGGTCTTGATATTGTTTTTCCTGAAGGTGGGGTTATAGTGAAGACCGGAGAAAGTGTGACGGTGACGGCAACCATTAATGAGGTGGCAGATGTGGTGCTCGATCCGACACCGCTGAAGATAGTTCTTACTGATGATGCCACTGACAATCTGACCGTAAATGCGGCCGGAGTACCTGTCGGAGAATACCAAGTGCATTTCCAGATTTTTTCTGCAACAGGCTATCGCCTGGTAAAGACTCTCAACGTTTCGGTAGTTGAATAACCAATCAAGAATGAAAATGATGAAAGCATATAAGATATTTGCAATTGCGGCTGCTCTTTTTGCAGTTTCGTGTACGGATGAACTTCGAAATGATATTGATACATTACAGGACAGGGTTGACGGGATTGCTCTCAGGATACAGTCTCTTAACGACAATCTGAACATAGTCCGTGTTGCACTTGACGGTAACGGAACCATTTCATCCTATGTGGTAAACGAAGACGGCTCGATAAGCCTGACTTTGAGCGACGGCAGGAACTTTACCATTAATCAGGGTGTTGAGGGTGGAAATTATCCTTCAGTGGAAATCGGCGACAACGGCAACTGGTTCGTCGCAGGAGAGGATACGGGGCTTCGAGCCTATGCTGAGGATGGTGAAGATGCCACTATCACTCCCAAGTTCAAAATCGAGACAAAGGACGGTGTAAAGACCTGGTTTGTCAGCTATGACGACGGGAAAAACTGGGAGGCTCTCGGGTCTGCTGAGGGTAAAAATTCCAGTGTGAACTTTTTTGAAAATGTTGAGGTTGTCGGAAGTGAATTCCGCTTTACTTTCAGCGGCAGGGATTATGTGATACCCGTTGTGCATAATCTCGTCTGTGCTCTGGAGCGGCCTGAGACGATGATGGACGGGATGCTCTATGTCGATGCGGGAACTTCCGTTTCCGTAGCTTTGTCTCTTGTCAGGGAGGATGGCGATTTGTTGCGTACAATCGTCCCTGATGGATGGACCTGTACTTGTGTTGAAACAGATGGCGCCATCTCCCTTACACTTGAGGCACCTGCATTCTCTTCGGAGGGCGAACTTCGCGTCGAACTTACCAGAGGTGCATCTTCCGCATCTGACCGTATAAAAGTAAAATCATTTACCGGAAGCTATTGGAGCGACTATCTGGCTGGATTGGATATTCCGGCAGGGTACATTACAATCAACAGGTACACCCATCCGGGAGCGGTTCTTGTGTCCGAGGATATGGAAATCACAAATAATTCCGGAATCTATTTCATAGACAAGAATGTTACCCTGACTGCAAACTCACTTCAGAACATCATATTCATCGGAGCTGACCAGAATAGCCGCAAATCGTCTAAATTGGTTCTTAAGGGCAATTCAGGAAACAAGCAGGTGATATATGTAAGTACCTCGAAGGAAGACAACGGCTTTGTATGCAAGAATCTTCAGGTGTCATTCGAGACGGCAGCCGGAGGCAAGTATTATTTCAATACCACCGGCTCTTTCCAGCTGAGATATTTCATTTTCGAGGATTGCGACATTACAATTGAGAAGGACAAGAGTTTGTCATATTTCAGCAACGCCAATGGA
>JBJEJS010000308.1:0-1932 GCA_051878235.1 Candidatus Cryptobacteroides sp. | reverse complement strand
CGAAGGACGAATCCGATGTCATCTCGACCTCAAAGGAGAAGTGGCTATTCGGGTCATCCTCAGAAAACTAGGCCTCAATCGGATTGTTCCTGTACATCTCCTCATCACGGAGGTACTGGAGTTCCCTGTATGAGGTCTCAAGGGAAAGGCGGGAGACCACCTGCTCCATAAGGTCGTGGGAGGAGAACGCCTCCACCTCATTGTTGGCGAAGAAACTGGACCCCATCCTCGGGGTTGTGATGCCTGAGAAATCCATCAGGTTCATCATAGTCGCGTCCGCCCCTTCCTGGCTGACAATCACCTTGGCCGAACGGGAATATGTGTTCGGAGTGCGGTACAGATATACTCCTGCGACAAATATGCAGACAAACAATGCGAGGACATACCACCAGATATAATCCCAGAACATCGACCATATATCTGCCAGTGAAACAGAAAAATCCTCATTCTCCGTGTTCCTTGCGTTATTTTTTACTGTATCTGCCATAAAACAAAGATTTTCGTTAATTATTACTGCCTCGGGTTGCCAAAGTTGCGATCAAAGTTGCAACCGTAGTCAGGAAAGAGCCCACGCTGACCCAGAAGGAAGCGGACTTGGTAGTGTTCTCATTGACGGTGGACTGTCCGGCCTTCACCTTGTTAGGCGTGACATAGACGATGTCGTTCTGCTGGAGGTAATATGCCGGGGAATTGAAAAGGTCCGTGGAACGGAGGTCAACCTGAAAAGTGGTCCTCACCCCGTTCTGCTCACGGATGACCGCCACATTGTCCCTGCGCCCGAAGATGGTCAGGTCCCTCGCGAGACTGAGGGCCTCAAGGATGGTGATCTTGTCCCCATCAATGGTATAGGTGCCCGGTGCGGAGACCTCCCCCATCACCGAAACCTTGAAATTCATAAACGATACCGTCACGACAGGATCCTTGACGAGGTCGCTCTCGACAAGCATCCCCTTTATCTTCTCCGCAAGTTCCCACCTGTTCATCCCCGCGACATAAATCTTGCCGAGGATAGGGAAGGTGATGCATCCGTCATTGTCAACCGAATAGCCGAGAAGGCTCTGCGATGTCGTGAAAGTGGAGGAGTTCGCAGGCTGGATCGCGACAATGGGCAGGTTGAACATCGACGCTATCTCAGGGCTCCTGCTTGAGATTATGATTGAGATAAGGTCCTTGGGCTGTATCAGGATGCCCTTGTTGATCTCCATCTTGGTCTCCTTGTCCGCCTGGAGGTCCTGCATATAATTGATGTTTTTATATGTTGAGCAGGACACAGCGGCCATCAGGACCGCTCCCGCAACAAAAAATCTGGCAATAATTGACGAATGTTTCATATCCATTTTTCAAATTGACCTGCAAAGATACCTCTATTTGTCTAATAATCAAAAATAAATCTCCCTTGAATTCAAAAAATCACACAAGTGCCTCCCTGTCGGAGAGATACCCTTCGTCAGGAGGCAGGCTCACCCCGTTTGCCACGGCACCCGCTCCCGCCGCGACGGCAAGGGCGTCGCATCTTTCGTTCTCAGGATGCCCCGCGTGCCCCTTTATCCAATGGAAGCTGACCCTGTGCGCCCTGTAAAGCGGAAGGAACCTCATCCACAGGTCAGGATTCTTGGCCTTCGCGAATCCCTTCCTTTCCCAGTTGAAAAGCCATCCCTCGTTGACAGCCCTCACGACATACGAGGAGTCGCTGTAGACATGCACCTCTGCATTGCGCCATTTTATAGCCTCAAGGCCCTTGATGACGGCAAGCAGTTCCATCCTGTTGTTGGTGGTCAGTGCAAATCCCCCTGAGAGTTCCACCTCACGGTCGAGGCAACGGAGGACAATCCCGTATCCTCCAGGACCGGGATTCCCGCTTGCGGCACCATCAGTGAACAGGAAAATGGGAGGTCTCTCAGTCTGCGCGGCTGCCATTGTCACTCGATTATC
>JBJEJS010000307.1:0-1934 GCA_051878235.1 Candidatus Cryptobacteroides sp. | reverse complement strand
CACACCGTTCTTCCGATGTGGTTGACACCCTCGTGAGGGCGGCCACAAGGGCGGGCGCACAGATTCTTTGCGGGAAGGAGGTCTGCGGAATATCGCGTGAAATGGCGGATGCTCCTGACAATCAGGAAGCCGGAGGGAATTTCACAGTGGATTGTGCAGACGGGAGTTCCTACAGTTGCCGCAGCCTCATCATCGCAAGCGGCGGACTCTCCTACCCCGGGACGGGCTCAACCGGGGACGGATACGGTTGGGCGGAAGGGCTCGGGATAGAAGTAACTCCCCTTTTCCCGTCCCTGACGGCAATTGTGCCCGAGGGCTACAAGGTGGATAACCCTGTGAAAATCAAAGGGATTCTTAAAGGGTACATCGACAGGGGGACTCCGCTGAGCGAGAACGGGGCGGCACTTGTCGGAATACAGTTGAAGAATGTGGGGCTGACCGTCTATGTGGACGGGAACGCGGTGCAGGAGGAATTCGGGGACCTCGACTTCACCGACGGAGGGATTGAGGGCCCGATCGGATTCAAGGTGAGCAGGCGATGTGTGCGTGCCCTGATGAACGGCTCAAGGGTCACGGCCTCGATAGACCTCAAGCCTGCAGTCCATTCGGAAGATCTGGAGACAAGAATCAAGGCTCTCTGGAAAGAGATTTCCGAAGACCGCAGGAGCAATGGCAAAAGCAGGAACGACCTTGTCAGGGTGCTGCTCGGGAAACTGCTTCCTTCAGGGCTTGTGGGAGTGTTCCTCAGGCAGAATCCCGAGACGGACTTCCGCAGGCTTGCCAAAAGGCTGAAAGACTGGAGGATGGAGATTGAGGGATATGTCGGCTATGAGAGATGCGTCATCACGGCGGGGGGAATCTGCCAGGAAGAGATTGTGGCAAAGACACTTGAGAGCAGGAAAGTGCCAGGACTTTATTTCGCGGGGGAAATCCTTGACCTTGATGCCGACACGGGAGGATACAATCTCCAGACCGCATTTTCGACAGGATTCCTTGCCGGAGAAAGCGCGGCTTTGAGGAATATGAAAAAATAAATGTTAACTTTGTCGCCTTGCGGCAGAGATAATCCGCAGAAAGGGAAAGTCTGCGGCAAGAGAAAAAGGAAATATATTTTATTATGGGAAAAATCATACTTACAGGCGACCGTCCTACCGGCAGGCTGCATCTTGGACATTATGTCGGGTCATTAAGGCGCAGGGTTGAACTTCAGGAACAGGGAGACTATGACCGTATGTTCGTGTTTATGGCTGATGTGCAAGCACTTACAGACAATGCTGAGAATCCTGAGAAAATCCGCCAGAACATCATAGAAGTGGCGTTGGACTACCTTTCCGCAGGGCTCGACCCTTCGAAATGCACTCTTTTCATCCAGAGCAGGATTCCTGAACTGGCCGAACTGACAGTCTATCTGATGAATCTTGTGACTGTGGCAAGGCTTGAGCGCAACCCGACCGTGAAGGCGGAAATCTCGATGCGCGGATTTATGTCCGAGGAGGAGGAAAGCAAAGGCGGACGCGCCTTCCCCGCAGGCTTCCTGTGCTACCCTGTAAGCCAGGCCGCAGACATTGCCATCTTCAAGGCGACCACAGTTCCTACGGGAGACGACCAGGAGCCGATGCTTGAACAGACCCGCGAACTGGTGCGCAAATTCAACTCCATCTACGGGGATGTGCTTGTCGAGCCTCAAATCCTGCTTCCGGACAACAAGGCGGCGATGCGTCTTCCGGGCACGGACGGGAAGGCGAAGATGAGCAAGAGCCTGGGGAACTGCATATATCTGAGCGATTCCGCCGATGATGTCTGGAAGAAGGTCAAATCGATGTTCACAGACCCCAACCATATCAACATCAATGATCCGGGCAAGGTGGAGGGCAATCCTGTGTTCACCTACCTCGACGCATTCTGCAAGGACGAGGACTTCGGGCTTTTCCTTC
>JBJEJS010000306.1:0-9639 GCA_051878235.1 Candidatus Cryptobacteroides sp. | reverse complement strand
GCAATATATCTTCAGCAGGAGGGCGTGTCTTCCTGTCACGAAATGGCATTCCACAATCTCTGAAATTTTCCTGAACGCCTCGATGACCTCAGGATATTTGTTCGCCTCCGAAAGAGAGACGCTGATGAAGGCGCAGACATTCAGACCGAGCGCCTGCGGCTTGACCAGGAGGCGGGAACCTGTGATGACTCCGTTGGCCTCCAGTCTTTTTACCCTCTGGTGGATTGCGGCTCCGGACACTCCGCATTCCCTTGCAATTTCCAGAAACGGCATCCTCGCGTTCTTCACGAGGAAGGCAAGAATCTTCTGGTCGATTTGGTCGATGTGATAACTCGTCATGGTGCTTGTAATTTCAAGACTTCCGCGTGCGGAAGTAATATTTTCGTGAAAAATCAGACAAATTTATAAACAATATTCAGAATATTGTCACTTTTTCCGATATTTCTTCCCCGTAGGATGTCCTTCGGCAATGATTTTCTTCACATCCTCCAAAGTCAGGGACTCCGCTTCAACCCCTTTAGGAATACGGTAATTCCCTCCGGCATATTTGATATATGGCCCGTAATTCCCGTTTATGACCTGGATGCCTCCCTCAAATTCCTTCATCACCGCAACCGCCGGCTTGTTGAGGCTCGCGTCGATGAGGCTTATACATTTCTCAAGGCTTATGGTCGCAGGATTCTCCCCTCGCGGCATCGAGACATTTTTGTCCCCATATTTTATATATGGCCCGAAACGCCCTTTCATACAGATGACATCGACCCCGTTGTACTGTCCGGCAGTCCTCGGGAGTTCAAACAATTTCAACGCCTGCTCCAAGGTGATGCTTTCAATCAGCTGCCCGGGGGCGAGGCTCGCATAAACCTTGTTGTCCCCGTCGCCCTTCTGGATATATGGCCCATACTGTCCGTAGCGCGCCACGACAGGCTGTCCGTCCTTAGGGTCAACTCCGAGGTCACGGCTCACACGGCTGTAGATCCCGTCGTGAAGGGTGGTCTCCACATTGGTGTGGAAAGGCTCGTAGAACGATGCTATCACCTTGTTCCACTGCTGCTCCCCCTCTGCGATTCTGTCGAAGTCCTGCTCCACATCCGCAGTGAATCCGTAGTCGAGGATCTGTCCGAAATGCTCCACGAGATAGTCGGTCACAATCATTCCGATTTCCTGGGGCAGGAGCCTGCCTTTCTCCGCTCCGACCGTCTCGGTCCTTGAGGATGTCGTGATCTTCCCGTTTTTCAGAGAAAGGTCGGTCACAGGGATTTTCGTGCCTTCCTTGTCCCCCTTGATCACATATCCCCTGCCTGTGGTGAGGGTGGAGATTGTCGGGGAATAGGTTGAAGGACGGCCGATTCCGAGTTCTTCGAGTTTCTTCACGAGCGTGCCCTCCGAATATCTTGACGGGGCACTTGTGTACTTACATTCGGACTTGATGCCGAGGCAGTCCATCCTGTCCCCGATGTGGAGTTCAGGAAGTATCACATCCTCCTGGTCGTCATCGGAGAATGTCCCGTAAAGTTTGAGGAATCCGTCGAAAAGCATCTGGGAAGCCTGGACGGTGAACTGGGCGTCGTTCCTGTCGCAGCCCACCTTGATGTCGGTCTTGAGCACCTTGGCGTCCGCCATCTGGCTCGCCACAGTCCTTTTCCAGATCAGTTCATAGAGTTTCTGCTCGGTCGGTGTCCCCGGAATGGAGGTGTTCTCGATGTAGGTCGGCCTGATTGCCTCGTGCGCCTCCTGTGCGCCTTTGGACTTTGTCTTGTACTGGCGTGCCTTGTGGTAGTTCTCCCCGAAGGTCTCGCAGATGTACTTCTTCGCCGAGCCCAACGCCAATGAGGAAAGGTTGGTCGAGTCGGTCCTCATATATGTTATGTAGCCCGCCTCGTAGAGTTTCTGGGCGATGCTCATCGTCTGGCTGATAGAGATGTGCAGCCTTCTTGCGGCCTCCTGCTGGAGGGTTGAGGTTGTGAAAGGGGCGGCAGGTGTTCTTGTCCCTTCCTTTTTGGCGATGTCCCCTATTGTGAAGACCGCCCCGATGCAACTCTCAAGGAAGGCGCGCGCCTCTTCCATTCCCTTGAACTTTCTGTCAAGCACGGCCCCGACAGACACTCCTTCCTCTGTCCCTTCCGGATGGAACTTCGCCTCGGTCCTGTAGAATGACTCAGGGGTGAACGCGAGGATTTCCCTCTCCTTGTCAACGATGAGCCTGAGGGCGACCGACTGGACACGGCCTGCCGAGAGTTTCGGCTGGATTTTCCTCCAGAGCACCGGCGAGAGCTCGAAGCCCACGAGCCTGTCAAGAATCCTCCTCGCCTGCTGCGCGTCCACAAGGTTCATATCAATGTCGCGGGAATTTTCGATTGCGTTGAGAATCGCTGTCTTGGTGATTTCGTGGAACGCTATCCTTCTTGTGTTCTCCTTCTTGAGTCCGAGAGTCTCGTAGAGATGCCAACTGATTGCCTCCCCCTCCCGGTCTTCATCGGATGCCAGCCAGACTGTCTGCGCCTTGTCCGCTGCGGCTTTCAGTTCCGCAACGATGCGTTTCTTATCCTTAGGGACCACATATTCCGGCCTGAATCCGTTTTCGACATCAATGCTGAGCGAGTTGTCGTGCAAATCCCTAATGTGTCCCTGGCTGGATTTGACGGTAAAGTCTTTTCCGAGAAATTTCTGAATGGTCTTGGCTTTCGCCGGAGACTCCACAATAACAAGATTACCCTCCATATATCTGAAACCTCAAATTTCGCAAATAATATATATCCTTATTCTCCGAACAAGGAAAGAATTTGCAAAGTAAAAAAGAAACAAGGCAATTATCCAAATTTTGTTGCTATTTTTGCGACTTTCAAGTAAAAACGGCGGAAAAATGAAAGATTCGGTCAAAAAGAAGATAACAAAATGGTTCTGGATATTGTTCACAACACCTATCCTATTGATAGTGTTGCTGTTGCTGCTTGTGTGGGCATTTGCTGACATCCCATCTTTCGAGGAGTTGGAGAATCCTGACAGCAAACTTGCGACCCAGATCATAGCCGAGGACGGCGAGATTCTGAACACCTTCCACATCGAGAACCGTTCTTTCGTCAGTTACGAGGAACTATCCCCGAATCTTGTGCACGCGGCTGTGGCGACCGAGGACATCCGCTTCTATGAGCATTCTGGCATCGACTTCAGAAGCCTTGCCAGGGTGTTGTTCAAGACCCTCCTGATGGGTGACAGCGGGCAGGGCGGCGGAAGCACCATCACCCAGCAACTTGCCAAGACCCTCTATCCGAGGGAGGATGTCTCCAGTTCCATTCCGGGAGTCTCCCAGATGAAGATGGTCTGGATTAAGCTCAAGGAATGGATAACCGCCGTCAAACTGGAGAGGAACTACACCAAGGACGAGATTATGGATATGTATATGAACGCCATATTCTTCGGCAGCAACGCCTACGGAATCAAGGCCGCGTCCCAGACCTTCTTCAGCAAGAATCCTTCGGACCTCACCGTTGAGGAGAGCGCGATGCTCGTCGGGATGGTCAACAAGCCGACCCGCTACAATCCCGTCCTCAATCCCGACAAGGCTCTTGTCCGCCGCAATTTCGTGATAGGACAGATGGAGAAGGCGGGCTACCTCACCGTTGCGGAGCGCGACTCGATCTCACAGATTCCAATCAACCTTGCATACCAGATACAGGACCACAACGCCGGCCTCGCCCCTTATTTCAGGGATATGCTCCGCAGGATAATGAACGCCAAGGAGCCGCGCCGTTCCTCCTACACGCAATATGAGGACTATGTGGTGGATTCCCTCCAATGGGCCGACAATCAGCTATACGGCTGGCTGAACAAGAACAAGAAGACCGACGGGTCCTCCTACAGCCTTGACCGTGACGGGCTCAGGATCTACACCACTATCAACTACAAGATGCAGCAGTACGCCGAGCAGGCTGTGGCCGAACATCTCGGGAAGGACCTCCAGAATTCCTTCTGGCGTGACCTCCGGGGAAAAACCAACAAGCCATTCTCAAACGAGGTGGACCAGGCTACCATAGACCTTCTGATGAAGCAGGCACGCCGTTGGAGTGACCGCTACCGTATGATGAAGGCGCGTGGGGCGTCCGATGCGGAAATCGAGAGGAGTTTCAATGAAAAGACCCAGATGAGGGTGTTCTCCTGGAACAGGAAGGGCTATGCCGACACCCTTATGACCCCGAATGACTCCATACGCTATTACAAGTCCCATCTCAGGGCTGCATTTATGGCTCTTGAGCCGGTGACAGGCCACGTGAAGGCGTATGTCGGCGGTCCGAACTACCGTTATTTCAAATATGACAATGTCCGTCAGGGCAAACGCCAGGTCGGATCGACCATAAAGCCTTTCCTCTACACCCTTGCGATGCAGGAGGGGATGTCCCCTTGCGACAAGGTGGTGAATGTCCCGCAGACCTTCATAGTGGGTGCCAATGCCGAAGACACCTGGACCCCGAAAAGTACCGACCGTGACGAGTGGATAGGCCAGACGGTCACCCTGAAATGGGGCCTGACCAAGAGTTCCAACAACATCTCCGCCTACCTGATGAAGCAGTTCGGTCCGCACGCGATGGTCGAGATGATGCGCAAGATGGGCATCGGTAGTTATGTCCCGGAGGTCCCTTCAATCTGTGTGGGCTCCTGTGACCTGACCCTTTACGAGATGGTGGCTGCCTACAACACCTATCCTTCGAAGGGAGTCTTTGTTGAGCCCCTGTTCGTGACGAGGATAGAGGACAATATGGGCAATGTCATCGGCGAGTTCAACAACCGCAAGCGCGAGGCTGTCAGCGAACAGACCGCCTATCTGATGGCAAACCTGATGCAGGGCGTTGTCAACAGCGGAACGGCAATCCGCCTGAGGGTCAAATACGGGCTCAAGGGCGAGATGGCGGGCAAGACCGGAACGACCAACGACCAGGCTGACGGATGGTTCATCGGCTACACACCGACCCTTATGGGAGGCGCGTGGGTAGGTGCCGAGGACCGTCAGATCCATTTCGAGTCGCTTGCCCTCGGAGGAGGCTCCAATATGGCGCTCCCGATCTGGGGAATATTTATGAAGAAAGTTATGGCGGACGGCACTTTGGGAGTGTCCGAAGCGGACAGGTTCATCGCCCCTGCAGGTATGAACCTCAACCTCAACTGCGACGGAAGCGACAACGACGCCTCGCGCACCACCGACGACTCCCAAGACTTCTTTGATTGATAAAATATAAATATAACTTAATGAAATATAAGAATATAGCCGTAATATACGGCAGCGATTCGTCGGAATGGGAGGTCTCCTGCCGCAGCGGCGAATTCACAGCATCTAAGATAGACAAGGACATATATGACATATATGAGATATTCGCCCGTTTCGGAAACTGGACCCTCGTTGCCTGCACGCTCCGCGGCGGCAACAGGAGGCTGATAGGGCAGCAGGACCGTCCTCAGATAGACAAGACGGACTTCTCCGTTGTCCTCGACGGGATGAAAGTCAAATTCGACTATGCCTACGTAATGCAGCACGGGAATCCTGGGGAGAACGGCCTGATGCAGGGCTATCTTGAGATGCTCGGAGTGCCTTTCAGCAGTTGCAGTTCATTCGTCTCCGCAATGACATTCGACAAGTTCGCCTGCAAGAATTACCTCAGGGGAGTGGATTTTGTGAAATGTGCGGACGACATCTTCATCCGCAAGGGTGAGGAGACTGAGGACCTCGCGTCAAGGGCTGTGGAGAGGCTCGGGCTGCCGATGTTCGTGAAGCCTACCGACGGAGGAAGCAGTTTCGGGGTGACCAAGGTCAAGACTGCGGGGGAATTTGACGCGGCCTTGAAGGCGGCTTTCAGCGAAGGGCGCACCGCTATGGCGGAGCAGGCTGTCAATGGCCGTGAACTGACCTGTGCGGTCTATTTCGACGGGAAGACCTGCCGTGCCCTGCCGGTGATAGAAATCATCACCGACCACGAATTCTTCGACTACGATGCCAAATACAACGGCTTCAGCCAGGAGGTCTGTCCGGCGCACATTCCTGATTCCGTAGCACAGGACATCAAGGAGACTTCCTGCAAAATTTACCGCCACCTCGGCTGCTCAGGCTGTGTCAGGATGGATTACATCCTTGCCGAGGACGGACTCTATTTCCTGGAAATCAACACTATACCAGGGATGACATCAGCCTCTCTCGTGCCGAAGATGGTGTCTGTGGAAGGGCTTGATATGACCTCTTTCCTGACAACCGTAATAGAAAACTCATAGGGATGCTTCTGCGGGATTTTATCTGCGAGGCACGCCTTGCCCTGACTGCTCCGCAGGCGGGGTCTTTGGGCTATTCCCCGGAAGAATGTAAGGCTCTTGTCGCCAGGCTTTGCACGGAAGTGCTCGGTGTTGAGAGTTATGCGCACATCATCGAGCCGGATCTTCAGGTCCCCGAGGCTTCCGTGCCTTTCCTGCACGATGCCCTCCGCAGGCTCCTTGAAGGAGAGCCCCTGCAATACATACTTGGTTATGAGGACTTTATGGGTCATCGTTTCAAGGTCTCCCCGTCCGTCCTCATCCCTCGTCCGGAGACGGAAATCCTCTGTAGGGAGGCCCTTGCGGTCTCGCGGGAGGGTGACCGCGCCCTTGACCTCTGCACGGGCTCAGGCTGCATCGCCTGGACGCTTTCCCTCGCAGGACTGGAGACGGTTGGCATCGACATCTCCCCCGAAGCCCTCGCTGTCGCATCCTCACAGCCTTTAGAAGGCCCTGCCCCCCGTTTTGTCCTGCGGAATGTCCTCGACGGACCTTCGGACTTTGAGGAAGGAGAGTTCGACCTGATTGTCAGCAATCCTCCTTATGTGAGGCTCTCCGAGAAAGTCCTGATGCGCAGGAATGTCCTTGACTATGAGCCTTCCCTCGCGCTTTTTGTCGAAGATGACGACCCTCTTGTCTTTTACCGGGCGGTCGCTTCCTACGCACAGACCTGTTTGAGACCTGGAGGGCACGGCTTTGTGGAGATAAATGAGGCCCTCGGGGAGCCGACCGCGGCAGTTTTTTCCTCGTCGGGCTTCTCCGATGTGAGGATTTTGCGCGATTTTGACACGAAAATGCGCGTCATCGCTTTCCGAAAACCGCAATAGAAGCGCGTGTAGAGGCGTTTTTCAAAAAATTTATGTCAAAATTTCTGTAAACGGTTTCTTAACCGTTCCTTTGCATCAAGAAAATTTGATGCGATGGAACAGTTCAAAAAAATCTTCCGAATGATTGGATTGGTGGCGGGGCGGATGATGTCTTGGCTGCCCCTTGCCTTCCTCCTTTTTCCCGTTTCCTGTGAGGAAATTGATGATGACCCTGAAAAATACGGTCAGGATACTGTCACCGTGGCCCCTCCTTTGGACGATGTCGCCCTCCTGCTGTCCGAAATACGGATGGAGAACTCCCATCTGAAAGAAGTATATACGGCGGTGACCTCCTCGTCCTTCAACGGATACGATGAGGAATATATGATGAAGGACCTTTTCGCCACTCCGGGTGCGGGAGTGGGAGATGACAGGCTTCCCGATGCCTCTCTTGAGAGAAAATCAAGGCTTATGTCCGCTCTCCCGCATTTGTCACGGACGAGGCAGTCCGCATTTGCGGAATCCGCGCAATCCTCTGAGGATGACGGAGAAGCAGCCCCTCTGCGTGACCTGATTGCAGGGCGTCTTGAGCAAAGGTTGGCGACCAGGGCGGATGACGGGCAGATTCTCTCGGCAGAAGAATATATGGAGGCCCTTTCCGCATCAGACATCCAGATTTATTGGCCCTATTCGGACCAATGGGACGGTGAGGAATATCCTATAATGACCTTTGACCCTTCTGACGGAGGCTCAGCCAATGTCGGCTACCGTCTTGTGCGTCCGCAGGACGGCGACCCTTTCGTGGAAGAAGTCATTGTGGATGAAAAGACCGCTATGGAACATCCCGTCTGGGTGGTCAACCGCAACGACGACAGCGGTCATCTTTCATTGGATATGCTTAGAATGCGCGAACCGGAGTGGGGGACAGGAGGTGAAATTCTCGTCAACCCCAACAAACTAACACAGAGCCTCCCCTCTGCTCCGGAGAGTGCATCCCAAACCGGCACCAAAAGTGAATCATCTATCAAAACTTTGGTGCTCAGGGATTTCACGATGAAAAGGAACTATGATTCCTGGTTTGCCGGAGCCTCCGAATTCTTTGTCAAAATAGGCTCAATCGAAAACTTCCGTGCAGGCACCGAAGCGGAACTGCGCCTCTACAACCCCACAATCACCGACTTTATGATAGTGGTCAGGCGCAACCAGGTGGGCATCCCCCAGCCTTTCAACGCAGTCCTTGTCTCCGAATGGACCGACCAGCTCACCAATTGTGCCTTTATGATAATTGAGGACGACGGCGGCACCCGCACCTCCTGGAACTGCTCCGGCGTGGTGAAGATCAACTCCAAAAGTTACGGCTTTGAAATAACCATCCCGATCAACATCCGCGATGACATAGTCTGGCGTGGCCAACTCTCCCGCACCTACATCGAAGCCAACAACGCCCGTCCCGCCCACTACGGCGATGTGGACCTCACCCTCGAACTCATTGATGCTTCTGCACCGACATCCAACTGTCAACCCTCGTGAAACTGTTTCACGGCCTCGGCCGCCAGGTCTCCGTCCGTGTCTGGTGATGGTTTTCCTTTTTGGGAAGCGCTTGAAGACAGAATATATCCGTCAGCGGAATTTTGGAAGATGCCGCATTCATTCTCAATGACCGTAAGCGGACACCAAAAAGAAATCCTTACTCCAGGTTGCCAAGGTCATTGTTCTCGTAGCCGGAAGAGGGAGAGTTGGAGTCTGCCAACATAATATTGCCGGACGATAGTGTGATGATTTCAATCTTAGGCTCGGTGTATGTGTTTCTGGACTGTGTCATATGTCGCTTCCTTCTGAATATGCTATTTCCTTTGTCGAACCGGATTCGACAGTTATATCCCTTATTATGCGCTGAGACACCACTCTGAAATCCTCGTCACTGCTGTCCTTGGCAGTGAAGGTGATGTCATAGGTGCCGCAGCGGAGTGTCAGATTTGCTGATTCTCCCTTGTCCAAAGTGCCGTTATAGGTGTCGTAAGCCATTCCGGAAGCATACTCTCCCTGCCTGTAGACAATAATGTCGGTCAGGAAGTAGTCCTCATTGAGAGTGTCGAACTTCAGGTTCACTTTACCTACAGGGATGCGGTTGATTGAGGGCATTTCAATGGTGAACTCGCGGTCCTTGTGCTCGTATGTGCTCCATCCCTCGAAATAATGCTCTTGAAAAGATGGAATCAACTGGACATAGTTTCCCTCATATGAGACTTTATATGTAGGCTTGAGCGCGACTCTTAAGTTCATCTGCCCAAAATCGTTGTCTTTCGCGCAGGAAACACCCTTCTTGACATGCCACACCCAACTGAAATCCACCCTTTGGTCGGTCTTGAACACATCAGGGATGTATTTGTTGCCGTGTCCAGTTTCATCGTTCATCGTTTTGAACTGATAATGGACCGTGCGGTCTTCGGCGTCAGTATACATCAAGACAGTCTGGTCGGGAAGGCTCTGGATGGTGGCATTGGTCCAGTTGAAGCCCACTGTAATCCACCCTTTGAAGGTT
>JBJEJS010000305.1:0-1953 GCA_051878235.1 Candidatus Cryptobacteroides sp. | reverse complement strand
AAAGGTGCATTCCTGGAGTTTCCGGGGATGCACCTTTTTTATTACCGCATTTTATTGATTCTCCTGCGGAGGGAAGAAGACTGTGGAAGAGGATAATCCGCATCGGAACGGTCCAGCCACGACTGCGCAAGGGATTTTTCTCCAATGATAGCGTTTACCACAGCGAGATTGTACTCAAGGCAGGACCGCTTCTGGAGATTCGGAGTGTCAAGCATCGACATCCAACCGTCCATTGCCTTTCTCCAGTCATAATCGGCAGCCGCGCGGGATGCTTCCAGCCAAGTTCCGGAATCATAATGATACAATGAGAAATCCGTCTGTTTCCATTCTGAAAGGAAGATTCTGGACGACTGGCGGCCGACAGCCAATCCCTGTACAAACATCGATGACATCACCTTGTCTTCAAGAACAGACACAGAGACATCCTTTCCCGAAGTATAGACCTTAGGCCTAACCTCCGAGTTTCCGAGGAAGGTCAGCACGGTGTCCTTCTGCGCCATCGAGTCATAGACATAAAGGGCAATGTCGAATGGGACTGCCGCCTCAAGGACAAAGGCACTGTCGGCGGAGTCAATCATTCCGCTTTGGACCATATTCCCGAAAGATACCGGTCCCATCGAATTGAGGGAAAACGCAAAAACGACATCACTTCCGCTCTCAATCAGGTAATCAAGCATTGTCTCCTTCGACGGCTCCGTCTGTTTCGCATCCTTTAGAATCCTGAAAAGGCCGACCCTCTGCTCTCCCCAGAAATAATCCTTCTCCAACTGCCCAACAAAACTCTCCGAAACACCAGCAAGAAACAGGGAATCGCCCCGCTCCCCATTGTCAAGACTGACAACTGAGATGTTTTTGCCCGACAAGTTCAGGCCTGAGGGCGTGGTGTCACGCAGTTCGACACTCAAAGTGAAAGTATATGGCGAACAAGCAAGCATCAGCGGCAGGCAGACAGCCGCCACAGGCAGAAACCTTCTCATAGTCAATATATTTTATATATCCAATCAGCGAACTATCTCCGCCGTAAGGTCATATTCATCCGCACCCGTTATCCGTACATTGACGAATGTGCCGACGAGTTCACGCGGATCGCCGCCTTCCGACAGAGCGGATGTATCCTTTGCAAGAATCTCGCCATCCACTTCCGGGCTTTCAAATTCGCTCCTGCACACATAGACCCCGTCAAGATAGTCATCGACTATGACACGTTCCACAGAGCCGACCCTCGACAGGTTGTAGGCGTAGGAGACATCCCTCTGGAGCGACATCAGGCGGTCCAGACGATCCTGCTTGACCTCCTGCGGCACAGAGTCCTCGAAATGCTCAGCCCCGAATGTGCCCTCCTCCTCGGAATAGGTGAACGCCCCGAGACGCTCGAAACGGGCTTCATCCACAAAATCCAGAAGTTCACCGAACTCCTTCTCCCCCTCGCCAGGATGCCCAACTATCATTGTGGTCCTCAGGACTATTCCGGGCACCCGTTCACGCATCTTCCGTATGAGTTCCCTTGTCCAAGCCCCGTCCACTCCCCTGTGCATATTCTTCAGCACAATGTCCGAAATATGCTGGAGCGGTATGTCCATATACCTGCACACCTTCGGGTTACGGGCCATCAGTTCAAGCACATCCTCAGGAAAATCCGCAGGATAGGAATAATGCACCCGCAGCCACTCGATGCCCTCTATCTCAGAGAGTCTCTGCAAGAGTTCCCCGAGGGCGCGCCTGTGGTACAGGTCAAGGCCGTAGAATGTCGTGTCCTGAGCGATAAGGATGAGTTCGCGGACTCCCTTCCCTGCGAGAAATTCCGCCTCCCTCACAAGTTTCTCAATCGGCACTGAAATATGCCGTCCCCGGATGAAAGGAATGGCGCAATACGAGCAGCGTCTGTCGCAACCCTCTGAAATCTTGAGATATGCGTAATGTGAAGGTGTCGTGAGCCTGCGGCGGTGTTCTATA
>JBJEJS010000304.1:0-1964 GCA_051878235.1 Candidatus Cryptobacteroides sp. | reverse complement strand
AGGCTCTCCACCTATTTCCGCACGAAGCAGTTTCTTTTCACTGACCACAATCCTGACTCCTCCGAGAATCTCGATTTTTGTGGCGGCCATCCCTTCGAGAATCCTGAGCACATCAGATCCTTTGACAGGGATGTAAACAACCTGGTTCCTGAAAGGGAACATCGAGCGGATGTCGTCGTAAAGCACATCGCCTGCCGCGATGTTCACCCGGACTCCTCCGAAATTACCTATCGCAAAATCGACGTGCCTGCCTGTAATCTCTTCTGCGGCAGCCATAAAATTGTCTATGTACCAGTTTGTGAGGGAACTTTCGGGGGCCTGTTTCACCATATCCTCCGGTGCATATCCCACCACCTCCTTGACAATGCTCATCGCAGGCTGGGCGGCGATGACAAGTGCCGCCACCTTCGGGGCACCTCCCCCTGTGAACACCCTCCCTGACGGGGATTTCCAGGTGTTTCCGGAAACTTCCCCAAGGACTTCCTTCACATTGTCCTTTCCGGGAACGGTCACCCCGGTCCTGGAGCCGTCAATCGCGTCGCGCCTCCATTTGAAGTCGCGTGCCTGTGAGACGGAGACGGCTAGGCAGAGAGCACAGACGGCTATGAATATCTTTTTCATATACAGAAATTTATTTTTGCTTCAACCATTTCCACAAATCCTTGAAAGTGGATTTCTTTCCGGACACGAGGATGCCCACTTTGTAGATTCTTGCGGAAATCCACGCGAACACAATGAATGTGACGAGCAGAAGTCCGATGGACAGGGCCAGTTCCCAGAGTGGCACCCCGAATGGAATCCTCGCGAGCATCACCATAGGGGACGTGAAAGGTATCATAGAGCCCCAGAACGCCAACTGGCTGTCAGGTGCCTTGAAAGCATAGAACGCGATGAAGAATCCGATGAGCAAAGGAATCGTCACAGGCATCTGCAACTGGTTGCTGTCCCCCTCGTTCTCCACAGCCGAGCCGATGGCTGCGAACAATGATGCATAAAGGAGATATCCGAGAACGAAATATATCACAAACGAGAAGATGATGCTGCCGTAGTCAAGGTCCTTGAGGGTGGACAATACGGCCGACAATTCAGGATTGTCCTCGGCGGCCTGCATCAGGGCGGCAGTCGGGTCCACAGCATCCATTCCTGGAACAGAAGCCATTTCGGTCATCTGCTGCGCCCCCTGGGTGATTGAGTCGAAGTCCACGAACAGCCCCGCCGCGCTGACAAGCACAAAGGCAAGCACAATCCAGAGGAAGAACTGGGTGAGGGCCACACAGGCGACTCCAATGATTTTTCCGAACATCAGTTCGATGGACTTGACAGAAGAGACAAGCACCTCCACGACCTTGCTGGACTTCTCCTCGATGACGCTTGACATAACCATTCCGGAGAACATTGCGATGAACATATATATCACCATCGTAAGAACAAGGGAGATAATCATATACACCTCCGAAGAAGTGATTTTCTCCTGTCCGTCTTCCCCGAGGGTGTAGGTGGCGACCGAAACCTCGGCCTTGATTTCCTGCATTATCACATCAAGGTTTTCGATGTCATAACTCCTCATCCTGCAATCCTCCACAGCATCCCCGGCCTTTGAGCCTATGTCCTCCTTGATGTCTATCCCGACAGGTTTCACGGAATAGATTGAGGCTGTGACATTCCTTGTCTGAGGGTCGTAGGCAGAGATATGGAGCACGGCGTCAATCCCGTCATCCGCGCTGACACCCGCCTTTAGGCTGTCAAGGTCCTTCCCTGTGCAATCCTTATATACAACAATGTCGTTGTCAGTAAGGTAAGGGAGCACGATGCCTGATTCGTCAACCACTTCGACAGTCTTGCATTTGTCCTTGCTCATCAGCATAATGACCGACGGCACTATGCAGAGCAAAGCCATAAGCACCGGAACCACAAATGTGATGACGAGGAAGGATTTCTTCCTCACCCTTGTCATATATTCACGG
>JBJEJS010000303.1:0-1965 GCA_051878235.1 Candidatus Cryptobacteroides sp. | reverse complement strand
GACCTGATCGGGGATCTATCGCCAAAGATGCCCGGTCAAAGCCGGGCATGACTAAAAGGTTTGCCAGTATTACTAAAATGGTATATAGCCGGTAAGCCGCAACGCAGGAATCGTCGCTTTATTTAATCCTTGTCAATGTGGATGTCAAGTTGCGGGAACGGGAACAATATCCCCCGTTTCGGCAGTTCATTGTAGATCCTCTCGTTGAAATCCCAAATCACCTGCCAATAGTCATCCGACTTCACCCAGACCCTCATAATGAACTGCACGCTGCTGTCCCTGAGGGCATTCAGTTCAATCATCGGGTCTGCGGGAGCGCCGGTTGAAATGCCGAGCACACGGGGATCTTCCTTTGCAATCTCCGCAAGGACAGCCCTGACATCATTCGAGGAGGACCCGTACTCAACATCGACAAGCCATTCGGCCCTGCGGAT
This sequence comes from Candidatus Cryptobacteroides sp., assembly GCA_051878235.1. Lineage (GTDB taxonomy): Bacteria > Bacteroidota > Bacteroidia > Bacteroidales > UBA932 > Cryptobacteroides. The sequence continues at coordinate 1,531 of JBJEJS010000303.1, read as the reverse complement.
GTCCTTCTGGGAATAATTGTCTATCATCCCGTTGGAAAGGGCCCCGTTTGGAATGACAATCACCCTGTTGTCTGTGGTGACAAGTTTGGTGCTCACGATGTTCACCTCGCTCACCGTTCCGCTGACACCCTGCGCGGTGATGAAGTCGCCTGCCTTGAACGGCTTGAATATCAACAGGATGATTCCTCCAGCAAAATTCTGCACGGTCCCGCTCAAAGCCATACCTATTGCCATTCCTCCCGCTGCGAGTATGGCGGCGAGTGATGTCGTGTTTATCCCGAGGGTGCTGATGGTTATGATGATCAGCAGCACCGTCAGGGTGATGCTCACAAGACTCATCACAAACGAGGAGATGGTCTTGTCGGTGTTGCGCCTGACGAACATCTTCCCGAGGGCGCGCTTGATCACCTTGATCAGCCACGCGCCCACGATATAGATGATGATGGCTATCACTACCTTTATTCCGAACTGGATGGCTTTCTGCATAAGGTCAGCAAGCAGTTCATCGGCCGGAGTGGTCTGGATTGTCTCGACCATTGTCTCCATCTGCGTCTTGAGATGCTTGTCAAGCGAGTCAATCTGCTCGGGTGTCACTTGCAGAAAAGGAAGCATATATATCAGTTTTTATTTGAACAATTCAGAGACTTTGTCAACAATCTCCGCTGAATCAAGTGAAGGGTCAAGCACAAGATCCGGTTTGGCAAGGACTGTCTGCCTGTCCGCCTTGCAGCGTTTCTCTCCGCCTCCCGTGATGTTGAGCATAATCACCTCGTCTTTCCTAACGGCACCCTCCCTGACAGCCATCTCAAGGCTTGCTGCAGCGACAGCGGCGGCAGAATAGATGTCTATTCCCTCCAGTTCCTCAAATCTCTGCCTCCAGGTCTCGAGTTCCGCGTTGGTGACCTTGTAGATGTCGCCTCCAGCATCGCAGATTGCGTCATACAGTCCTCCAGCCAGAGAATAAGGCGGTTTCCTGTTGGAAAGGACTTTGGCGTCAATCACGCTTGCGGCGTGTCGGGCCTGCTCCGGAGTCATCGGCACAAGTTCGCGCGAGTTTGCCTTCCAGGAGTCATACATTATTGTGAAAGGATCATTCTGGGACGGATAAAGCCTCATTTTGTTGCTTCCGTAACGCCCGTCACCAATGAGCCTGAGGTTGTTTTCCCAGACGGCTATTGTGCCTGTGCCGCTGCCGATAGCCTGGAAATACGCATCTGGAATCCTGCCGATTTTCTCAACGGCGGAAAGCAGAGTGGTCCCCATTCCGTCCCTGCGGGCAATGTTCTTTGCCCCTCCTTCCGCGAAAAACATCGGGTCGGTGCAGACCTTGTCTCCGAGGGCTATTGCGTCGAAATAATCCGAACCTGCAGGTGAGGCGATGATTTTCACATTGTCATTCAGAGGCTTGGAAAACCAGAGTGCGCCGATATTGTCGTAAGGTATTGAAAGCAGGAGAGGAATCCTGTTGTCGGAGCATACTTTGGCAAAAGCGCGTGCGGTGTTGCCTGCCGATGCCACGACCATCACCTTC
>JBJEJS010000302.1:0-1970 GCA_051878235.1 Candidatus Cryptobacteroides sp. | reverse complement strand
CGTTCCCGAGGTGCAAGGGGAGCAATTATGAATATTCGCATCATCTTCCGCTTGCCCTGATGTGGGGGGACGGGGTCAGGTCACCGGGACGCGTTGAGGATGGTTTCGTCAGTTTTGTGGACTTCGCGCCGACCATTCTTGACCTTGCCGGGATAGAGCCTGAGGATTGCGGGATGGACGCTATGGCGGGCAGGAGCATCAAGGCAAACATAACCGATGCCGCGCCCACAGGCAGGGATGTCCTGCTTTTCGGCAGGGAGCGCGACGACAACGGCCGTCCCGACAACCAGGGCTATCCCATCAGGGGAATAAGGAGGGGGGACTGGCTGTACCTTCTCAATCTCAAGCCGGGACTGATGGCGGGAGGAGATCCCCTGACGGGCTTCAGGGATGTGGACAGTTCCCCGACCAAGACGGCAATCCTTGAGTTGTGCAGGAACGGTAGGGACAGTTCGTATTTCAATATGTCTCTGGGCCGTCACCCGGGCAGGGAGCTCTACAATGTGAAGGAGGACCCGTACTGCGTTTCCGACAGGGCGGGGGATGCCGTGACGGAGGACATCGCCAATGAACTTGACAGCCTCCTGCGGAACATCCTTTCGGAACAGGGAGACCCGAGGATGGGCTCTGACGGTGATGTCTTCGACCGTTACCCTTTTGACGATCCTGCAAAGGCAGGGGCGTGGGAGAGGGTCGCGGAAGGCCTTGACCCGCAGCCGTGGCTGAAGACCTCGTGGGTGGTCCCGTCCGATTATGCCCAGTTTGAGGGCTTTGCTGAGCCTTTCACTCTTGAGGCGCACAGGGGCTTGAGCAACAGGTATCCCGAGAACACGGAACTTGCCTTCATAATGGCAGGGCGTTCAGGGGCTTTCACGGCGATGGAGACCGATGTGCAGATGACCTCGGACGGTGTCCTGGTCTGTATGCACGACAAGACCATTGACAGGACGACGGACGGAACGGGACGGGTGGTGGACTACACCTTCGAGGAACTGTGCCGTTTCAGGATAGACGGAGGCTTCGGATGGGATGACGGGTATTCAGGCCAACTGACCGTGCCGACATTTGAAAGATACCTTGAAATCTGCCGGGAGTATTCCCTCACTCCGTATGTCGAACTGAAACTTCTTTCTCCCGAGGGCATATTGAAGACTATAAGGACCCTTGAGGAAAATGGCTTCAAAAGCGGATATGTCCTCACATCGGGGCGTTATGACTATCTTGAGACGGCATCGCTTTACAGCGATATGCCGCTGGAGTATATGAAGAAAGAGTTCACAAAGGCAGATATAGATTCCTGCAAGGGACTCAGGAACATCGTCATAAGGCCTTCCGCCACTTTCCTGACCGAGTCCATCGCAAAATATTGCATCAAAAAGGGTCTGCGCCTGGAATGTTACGGCATTCCTGTCGGGGACAAGGTCCTTCTCTCCCGCCTTCGCGCCTGGGGAGTCTCCGGAGGCACCTGCAACGACCATATCGGGCTGTAGGAAGCCCGTCACACAGATGGCGAAAGCCACAGTTTTCTATATTCCGTAATACTTCGATTCTATATTTGAAGCCCTTCCTCAGGAAGGGATAAGCCCTTTTTGGCGCACTCGGAGGCGTGTTTTGCCCTGAGTAAGGCTTCGTCGGCGTTCTATATTTCGGGACACCCCTGTTCTGACAGATGCTTTTACGACTAACTTCGCAGAAAACTACTACTCGTTAATAACACGCGATATGAAATCAAATTCATTATTGAAGATTGCCGCTGCCGTTCTTATCCTGTCGGCTTCGATGTCTGCAACGGAAGCGGCATTCGCCCAAAGCGGGTCCTCCGCTCCTGTGACGGTCACCGGAAAGGTGGTGGATGAGAACGGAGAGCCTATGGCAGGGGCCTACATTATGGTCTCCGGCACATCTTCCGGCACGGTCGCCGATGCGGACGGGGCGTTTTCCATCAGTGCCCCGTCTTCAGGTACAATTGA
>JBJEJS010000301.1:0-9776 GCA_051878235.1 Candidatus Cryptobacteroides sp. | reverse complement strand
CCGGGATTTTCCGTTGTACCCTTCTTTGGGGGAAATTTCACCAACCACTTTTGGCAATTATACCCATAAAATACAAAAAAAGGTGACCGATAGTCCTAAGACTTTTCAGTCACCTCAGTGCTCCCTCAGGGGCTCGAACCCTGGACCCCAACATTAAGAGTGTCGTGCTCTACCAACTGAGCTAAGGAAGCAGATCCTATATTTTCAAGAACTTTGTGATCCGTTTGGGGCTCGAACCCAAGACCCCAACATTAAAAGTGTTGTGCTCTACCAACTGAGCTAACGAATCAATCCGTGTCCCTTTGTCGATACCCTGAAACAGGTGTTTCTCAAATGGGATTGCAAAGGTATGTCTTTTGTCGGAAATAAGCAAATATATTTTCGAAAATTTTCATATTTCAGAAAATTCCCTATTTGCTCCTGTCCGCCTTCCTCCCGAGATATTTCGCAATGTACATCAGAAGCACGACATTCATAAGAAGGGCATATACGATTGCGGGAATCGCCATTTCAGGATTGTTGAAAATCAGCGGGGAGGACGCTATGGCAATCGCCTGTGCCGCGTTCTGCATACCGATTTCTATGACAATCGTCCTCCTGACTGCAGGAGTGAACTTCAGAAGCCTTGACATCAGGCCTCCGATGATGATGGCAAGGATGAGAAGCAGGCTGAGCGTGGTCCCGAGGACAGTGAAATTGTTGAAGATTTCCTTTGTGTACTGGAGGAAGAAAATCAGCGCGAGAAGCATCAGGGCGGGGAATGCGCAGTTCTTCAGGACTCTGTGGATTTTTACGGACGTATCCGGGGCGAACTGCCTGACAACGGCACCAATGCCCATCGGGACGAAAATCAGGACGATGTTCTGCAGCAGCAGTCTCCCGACAGGGAGGTTGATCTCGAGCCCTGAATTCAGGCTGACGAATTCCGCCGTGAGTTTCATTATCACGGGCAATGTGAACAGGGTGATCACGCTGCTTATTGCCGTCAGGGTCACGGACAGGGCCACATCCCCCCTCGCAATCATAGAGAACACATTTGATGAACTTCCTCCAGGACAGCAGGAAATCAGCATCACACCCATAAACCACACGGGGGAAAGTTTCATGAAATATGCAATCGTGAAGGCAAGCAGCGGCAGCAGGACTATCTGCCCCAAAGCCCCTGCAACAACTGCCAGAGGGTTCTTCGCCATTTTCAGAAACGAAGACTTGTCCAGTTCAAGCCCGAGGGTGAACATCAGGACAATGAGTATAGGCATTACAATCCAGATGGTGTTCATAGCGTCAATTGTTTGGGGGATTCTTTGGGAATCCCTTATTTGCAGACCATTATGTCAAGAATCATCTCATCGGTCTTGGTCATCCCCACCGAGCCGATGCGTCCGAGGTTGTGTATGGTCTTCTCGATGTCGTCCTCGATGATTCCGTCATTGGAGGAGATGCAGACCCCGTCCATCGCCAGCACGGCGGACTGGACCGCACCTGAGACACCTGAGGCGACCTTCATCGCGCATCCCGTCTTCGCTCCGTCACAGACCATTCCCGTGATGTTCCCTATCATATTCTTTATGCAGGAGCATATTTCCGCATAGCCTCCGCCTATCAGGTAGCAGATTCCGCAGGACGACCCTGTGGAGGCGACCACGCACCCGCAGAGCGCGGACAGTTTCCCGAGGTAACTCTTGATGTGGATTGCGACGAGATGGCTGAGGGTGAGCGCCCTTGCGAGCCTCTGGTCATCGACCGAATGTCTCAGGGCGTAGGCTATCACGGGCATCGTGGCGGTGATTCCCTGGTTCCCGCTTCCGGAATTGCTCATCGCAGGGAGGGTGCAGCCTGCCATTCTCGCGTCGGATGCCGCTGCAGTAAGCGCCATCGCGTAACTCATCAGGTCATCCCCGAAGACATCCTTGTGGGTCCTGCTGTGGATTGTCTTCCCGACCTTCAGTCCGTAATCCCCGTGCAGCCCCTCTTCGGAGAGGGCGAGATTGAGCCTGCGCGAGTCAAGGATGAATGCGATGTCCGCGAAGTCCGCACCGTCGGCAAATTCAAATATCTCCCTGACCGTCAGGGAGAGGTTGTGACCGCCCTCCTGTTCCTCCTGCACCGTGTCTCCGCCGTGAAGGTCACAGAGCATCTTGTCATCAAAATATGTCTCCACAATGTTGTCGTGGTCATCCTCGATGACGGCTGTCGCATTGTGCGCCGCGCTTTCGGTGCATTTGCTGTCAACCCTGACGGCTGCCTTCACATAAAGTTTGTGCTCCGTGTCGGCAAGGGTCACTTTCACTTTCTTGGACTCCACAAGCGCCTTGGCCCTTGCGATTGCTTTCCCGTCAAGGTCTTCCAGCACCTCCAGACCGTATTCGGACTTTCCGCAGACCGCACCGAGGGCCGCCGCGATGTGAAGCCCTACCATACCTGTCCCGGGGATGCCCACCCCCATTCCGTTCTTGAGGATGTTCCCGCTGACGGCGACCTCCACCTCAAATTCTGCGCAGAGCCTCCAGTCCCCGATCTTGCAGACTGGGCAGCGTTCCTCCATTATCTCCACGGCTTTTGCCACAGCGAGAGCAACGGCAATCGGCTCGGTGCATCCCAAAGCAGGCTTGACCTCTTTCCTTATCAGTCCGATTATTTCCTTTTCCCTTTCTGTCATAAGCCGAAGAATTTTAGGATTGAACTGAATATGGCATCCTTCCCTTCCGTGAGGGTCTCAAGAGGGAATCCCACGCAGACCGCCTTGTGCCCGTCCTTGGAGACAAAGCCTGTCGCCGCGCTCCTCCGGGTGTCCCCGTATTCCATAAGCACACAGCCCCGTTCTGATGCAGGCGCAATTGAATCTGCATTCCCGACGGCATAAACGCTCCCGCAGGCATCCGAGAGATTGAATGTCCCTTCCGCACCTTTCCCGTCAGGTAATCCCTCACCAGAAATGCACACCACCTTCCCGCTTTGGGTGGCGAAGTCGGACTTCCACCTGAATCCGAGAACATCCTGGGCAAATCGCACGGATGAAGCCCTGAATGCGCTGTCGGCAGGGACAGGATAGACTCCGCTCCAGATGTCGGTCCCGATTGACGAGCCGCTGACAAGAATGCCTCCCCCGTTGGAGCATACCCCGCGCAGGGCGTTCTGCATCCCCTCTGTGAACACTGTGAATCCGGTCTTTCCGCAAGTCCCTCCCAAAGGGGTCGTCGCCTGTTTCCCGCAGATGATGTCAGTCAGGGCGAAGCCCCTCCAGAGCGTGGAATCCGCCTCGAAAGCCAGGGAGGATACCGAGACGAAATCATATCCCGCCTCAAAGAACTCCTTTCCGTGTATGGACGGATAGTCGAAGGTGTTGCCTGTGACCCTCCTGCCTGCCTTGTCGTCGAAAGATGCCCCGAATCCCGGGTTGTCGTCCTCAATCCACGGAAGCCCCCTCTGGAAACGGTACATATCCCCTATGTAGGATATGTCTTTCATATAAGGCACTCCGCAGTCTTTCCTGACATCGAATCCCGCGTAAGTCGGAGTGTCGAACCACGCAGGTGCGGAAACCCTTGTGAAATTGTTGACTATCAAAACTTTCTCTGCATCTTTCCTGCCTGATGTCCCTACTGCGAGAACTTCGGAAGGAAAACTCTCCCCACCGTCATTGTAGGCGGAGACCCTGAAACTGTAGATATGTCCCGCCTCGGTCCCGACTTCGGTGTGGAACATTCCCTTGGCGTCTTTCACAGCCTCCACGATCCGTCCCGAATCGAAGCCCCCGTCATCTTTTCTGGTATATATGATATATCCCTTAGGAACTGCCGTAGGCTCAAGGCTGTCCTCTGTCGGCTTCCACGACAGACGGACCTTCCCGCCGTCAGGGACGGCGGCAAACGAGTTGACGGGAAGCGGCTGGACCGCGTACGGACACCCGTAGCGGTTGCTCAGATATTTCAATATCCCCTTATATACCGCCCTGCTCAGAATAAAACGGACCTCCGGGTCAAGCCCATATCTCATATCCGCAAAATTCTGGTGCGAGAGGCTCTCGAACAGCATAGCCGGCATTGTGGAGGTCCTGCACTCCCGATAGGCGCGGTCTGAAATCTGCCTCCTCCTCCAGGCTGGGTCCGCGATTGTCCTGAGGTCCGCCGTCACCTGGCTCTGCACAATGTCCGCAAATTCGCGGGTGGTCAACCTGTCCTCGCCTGAAGGCAGGGTCTTGAGGGACTTGTTCATTCTGGAATATATCACCAGAGTGCCGACAGTCGAGTCGTTGGGGGTGACGGTGGCGTCCGAATGGAAGGCGAGGCACAGGTCAACAGGGACTTTCAGGCCAGGGGAGGACGGATTGACCCTTGAGCCCCCCGCAAGGAAGTTCGCCCAGTCGCCCCGACAGAAAAGGTCGTCCCTGTAGTCGTCGGCCTGGTCGTGGAAACTGAAGCAGGTCGAGTCCATACCCGCCCATTGAAGCCAGTAGCGTGCCCCCTCGGCATATCTTGGAAGACCTGACACCGACCCGTCCGAGCCCTGGGACCCTCTTGCTATGTTTCCCATTCCGCCTCCGAACTTGACCGCATCGGCGGTGACCACGCTACCGTTCTCAAACTTGTGGCCTTCAGGACAGGCGTTGTCGAGGATGACCGCTCCGTCAGAGCCTTCCCCGAACTCGAATGTGCCGAGATATATCCAGGTGCCGCCCCCGCATTTCTGGTTGACCGTGAACTTTGTCTCTCCGCCCAGATGCCTGACCGTGTATGAGGCCGCGCTTGTGCTGTTGGGAAGCGTCTTGTAGGAGACATAGACGGCATATTCATCCCTTTGGGGAATCTCAGGTCTCCAGACCGCCCTGGCGGTAGCCCCCTTTTTAGACTGGATGCACACCGCGCTCCTTGCCGTGCCGGCCTTGAACGGATTCTCGTGCCCTATGTAATATTCCTTTGTGTCGGCAAAGCCGATGCCCGCGTCTTTCCAGTCTCCTGATTCGGAATACTCCGCCTTTCCGCGCACCCCGGCCCCCGGGTCGTTGTCCGCTATGACTTCAATCGGATTGGTGTCCCTCTCGCGCGGCATAAAGACTCCCGCTCCCGCGTTCTCCAGCATAGGGGCGAGGAAGGAAAGCACGAAAGATGATGTGAAAAGGTCCTCCACAGTCATAAAGAGCGTAGGTCTCTGCCATCTCCATCTGTCAAGGGCCACATCGTAGTATCTGCCGTGGCTTGCCCACAGGGCGATGTTCCTTCCGTCAAGTCCTTTAGGAAATCCGGGCTTGGCTGTCCTGCTGACCACTTTCAGGCCCGCAGGATTCTTTGTCCTGTTGCGTGCCGAGGACGGAAGCCCGTTGAAGTCAATGGGGTCTGTGGCAAGGGCCTGGATACGGTCGCGCCTCGCATAGATCTCTCCGAGCCTGTAGGAGGAATATTCCTCGGGGAAACAGGACTTCAGTTCGTTCCTGAACCATTTTATGTCCTCAGCCCTCCAAGGGTAGTCGCACAGGCTTTCCGTGAAATAGAAATCGAGCACGCCGCCCCTTTTCATCACGGATTTCAGTCTCAGTTCCGTGCGGACCCCTGTGCGCTCCGCCGTCCGCACGCCCATTGTGTCGCAGACAGCCTTGAACGCCTCCATCATCCTGCCTTGACCGTGTGACGGGACACTTCCCTGGACAAGCAGGACCGCCAATGATATTTTCAGCAGGACCCTTTTCATATCAATGTCACCATTTTCTTGAGACCGCACCGTAGATCAGGGTCAGGACGGAGCCTGTGAAGATTCCGATGCAGTCCGCCCTGAAATCCGTGATGTCGGATTCCCTGTATCCCGTCGTGCCCTGGATGAGTTCGGTTGCCCCTGCAATCACCGCTCCCGCTATGACAATCCACAACAGAAACAGTATCAACCCTTTTGGATTCCCTTTTGAGGTGTGTAGGGCAAGAGCCGTGAGGATGGGGTAGGGCAGGAACATCAGGAAGTGCGCCACCTTGTCCTGAGGGATTCCCCAGAAGGTGGCGGGCAGGTCGATGCTCCCGTCGAATCTGCAGAAGCACAGAATCCCGACGGCTATGAAATAGAGCACCAGAAGCACTCGTGGAACGATTTTCTTGTTTCTCATTTGCCTGGCCTTCAAAATGTGAGTCTTCCGAAAAACTCCGGCCTGTGGAAATCAGGGGAAGGCACAAGGACAGGATTCCAACTTGTGAAATGAGGATGTGCGGAGAGGTCGGCGCATTTGTAGAAATTAGCCCTCAGTTCGGCAGGGAGGTTTCCGCAGTCGATGCCTATGAGGTCCATAGGGATGCAGAGTCCCTCGCTCCATCCGAAAATCTTCCCGTTGAGTTCCCTCTGCTTGCGAGGGAGGGTGGTGAACCTTTTTATCCTTGAGAGTTGTTCCTTTGTGAAATGAACGGCGTCGTTCCTCCCTGTGCGCTTTGCCGCGAGGAGGGTCCCGATGCAGTTGAGCTCAAAATTGTAGTATGTCCCGTCCGCAGGGTCGGACACAAAGAACTCGCAGCAGCTGTCCTCCCAGACAGGCCCGTTGTCCTCCAGGGCGCAGGCCCTCAGGTCAAGGCTCCTGACGTGGTAGAGCACGGCGATGTGTGTGCGGCTCCTCGCTATGCTGAAAGCCACATCAGGCATATACGGATATTCGTCGGGCCAGTTCACGGTGTCGATATATCCCTTAGCGCCTCCTGTCTCCATCGCCAGGTCAAGCCCGTTGTAGTCCAAGGTCTCAAGACCTTCAATAAAAGGTATTCCCAGAGTTTTCATATTTTTCCCTTTTTATCAGGTTGCTGCGGGCACATCAGAGTGCCTGCATATCGTTAAGTTTCTTGTAATAGCCGTTGAGGGCGATGAGTTCCTCGTGCCTGCCCCTCTCGACAATCACGCCGTCCTGCATCACGCAGATTTCGTCCGCGTTCTTGATGGTGGAGAGCCTGTGGGCGATTGCGATTGTGGTGCGGGAGGAGGTCAGCCTGTCAAGCGCCTCCTGCACGAGCCTTTCGGATTCCGTGTCAAGTGCCGAGGTCGCCTCGTCGAGAATCAGGATAGGAGGATTCTTCAGTATTGCCCTCGCGATGCTGATCCTCTGCCTCTGTCCTCCTGAGAGTTTTCCTCCACGGTCTCCGATGTTGGTCTGGTAGCCCTCCTCCTTCTCCATTATGAAGTCGTGGGCATTCGCGATTTTTGCCGCAGCGACCACCTGCTCCATCGTCGCCCCCTCCACTCCGAAGGCTATGTTGTTGAATATGGTGTCATTGAACAGGATGGCCTCCTGGTTGACATTTCCTATGAGCCCCCTCAATGAACTGATCCTCAGGTCACGGATGTCAATGCCGTCGATGGTGATTTCACCTTTGGAAGTGTCCCTGTACCTCGGGATGAGATCGACAAGAGTGGATTTTCCCGAGCCTGACTGCCCCACAAGTGCGACAGTCTTTCCTCTTGGCACGGTCAGGCTGATGTCGTGCAGCACCTCCTTGCCGTCCTCGTAACTGAATGACACATTGTTGAAGACGATCTTGTCCCCGAATGACTTGATGTCCTTTGCGTCCTCCTTCTCCACAATCGGATTCTCAGCGTTCATTATCTTGTCAACCCTTTCCATTGAAGCCAGTCCGCGCGGGATGTTGTAGCCCGCCCTTGCGAGTTCCTTCAGAGGATTCAGCACGCTGTAGAGGATGACCATAAAGAAGATGAATGTCGGAGCGTCAATCGGGGAGTTGTTGCCGATGATGAGCGTGCCTCCGAACCAGAGCACGATCATAATCATTATCGTCCCGAGGAATTCGCTGACAGGATGCGCAAGGGACTGGCGGATGGCCACTTTGGAAGTCGCCTTCTTCAGTTCGTTGCTGGTCTTCAGAAACCTCTCCTTCATCCTGTCCTCCGCGATGAACGCCTTGATGATGCGAAGCCCTCCGAGGGTCTCCTCCAACTGGGACATCGTGTCGCTCCATTTGGCCTGTGCCTCAAGCGACTCCCTCTTGAGCCTCTTGCCGACCGCGCTGATGGCCCACGCCATCACAGGCACCACAAGGATGGTGAACACGGTCAACTGCCAACTGGTGATGAGCAGGGTCGCGAAATAGAAAATGATCAGGATGGGATTCTTGATGAGCATATCGAGGGAACTTGTGATGGAGTTCTCGATTTCTCCGACATCCCCGCTCATCCTCGCGATGATGTCACCCTTGCGCTCCTGGGAGAAGAATCCAAGCGGAAGGCTCATCATCTTGTTGTAGACCTGTGTCCTGATGTCCCTTACGATGCCCGTCCTCAAAGGGACCATTATTGCCGACGACCCGAAATAGCATCCTGTCTTCAGGAGGGTCATCAGCCCGAAGAAGCAGCCGAGCAGCAGAAGGGTGTTGGATGCCCCGAATTTCCCTATTATGATTGTGACATAGTAGTACATATTGTTCACCACTATGTCCTTGATGCCCATATCCGCAGAGTCCCAGGGCACGAACTGGTACACGGTGGAGTCCAGTTCGAAAAGAATCTGGAGGATCGGGATAATGAGCGAGAATGAGAACACATTGAAGATGGCGGAGAATATGTTGAGGATCACCGCCCCTCCAAGGTATCCTGTATATGGCGCCACATAGCGCTTCATCATTTTGTAGAATTCCTTCATCTTGAAACCTTAATATAAATTGACATTGATGTCAAACGGACTGTCGAAGTCCGCCAGAAGGGGATGCCTTGTGTCCTTATCGGAGAGGATTGCCTTTTCAGGTGCAATCTTCCAGTCGATACCGAGCGAGCCGTCGAGGATGCTTAATCCCCCGTCCGCCTCCGGATGGTAGAATCCGTCGCATTTGTACTGGAACACTGCTGTTTCCGAAAGCACCGCAAACCCGTGCGCAAAACCCCTCGGTATGAAGAACTGCCTGTGGTTGTCCTCAGTCAGTTCCACCGCCACGTGTTTCCCCCAGGTCGGGGACCCTTTGCGGATGTCCACAGCCACATCCAGAACTGCTCCCCTGACACAGCGCACCAGTTTGCTCTGTGAGAAAGGAGGCCTCTGGAAATGCAGCCCTCGCATCACCCCGTAGGATGACATCGACTCGTTGTCCTGCACAAAATGTACCGTGTGCCCGAGCAGCGGGGCTGCCTTGGCGTCAAATTCCCTCTGGGAGAAACTCTCGAAGAAATATCCCCTCGCGTCCTTGAATACCTTGGGCTCAATTATCAGGACCCCTTCTATATCTGTTTTTATTATTTCCATATCTACTCAAGTTTCGCAAGTTCATAAATATCTATTGTTGTGAGGTTAGTGCGTCTTGCGAAACTTCTTCCTACCGCACATTTCTCATCTACGTTGCCCCTTTCCTAAATCCAGCCGTCCCTCCGGGCTGCTCACTGCAAAAAGTCCACTGGACTATTTTGCCTTCCGTTCACGACCCTCAGTGAAAGGACTTACTATCGATGCTGAAGCATCTCCAAATAAGGTGTTTCGCATTTGCGAAACTTGATACCTCTACCGGTTGTCGTACATCTCGCTGTAATATTTCATATATTCCCCTGAAGTGATCTCATCCACCCACTCCTGGTTGTCGAGGTACCACCGCACCGTCTTTTCGATGCCCTCCTCAAACTGGAGCGACGGCTCCCAGCCGAGTTCCTTCTGGAGTTTGGTGGAGTCGATGGCATAGCGCGCATCGTGTCCCGGACGGTCCGTGACGAATGTTATGAGGTCCATATCCTCCCCCTCCGCTCGTCCCAGAAGCCTGTCAACCGTGTTGATCACCACCTTGATGATGTCGATGTTCTTCCACTCGTTGAAGCCGCCGATG
>JBJEJS010000300.1:0-1988 GCA_051878235.1 Candidatus Cryptobacteroides sp. | reverse complement strand
CGCAGCGTTTCGCGGTCATTTCCGCCCAGGATGCGGCAGGCTACAGGGACTTTATGAAGCATCTCCACGAGAATGAATACGGATTCTCCTTCACGACTGAACTTTTTCCTGCCCTGATGCAGGGACCTGACGCGCCTTCCTCGATGGCGGATGCGCTCGCTGAGGTGGTCTCGTCTGCGGAGGAGTTCGATATGGTGTTGATACTCAGGGGCGGAGGCTCAAGGCTGGACCTTGCCTGCTATGACGATTATGTCCTTTGCTCGGCAATCGCCCGCTGCCCGCTCCCTGTGATGACCGCAGTGGGGCACGACCAGGATTACCATATCTGTGATATGGTCGCTTTCCGGAACTTGAAGACCCCGACCGCGCTCGCCGACGAGATTCTTTCCGTCTATGCGGACGAGGATGCGCGTCTGCTGGATTTCGGGTCGCGCCTGAGGCTTTCCTTCCTTTCCAAACTGTCCCTGATGGAGAACAGGGTGAATGTCCTGGAGGCGCGGATAAAGGGCGCGGACCCGAGGGCAATCCTCAAAAGAGGCTATTCCCTTGTGCTTTCCGCCTGCGGTGTGCCGATGAAGGGGGTGGAGGGCTGTTCCGAAGGCGACCCCGTCTCGGTGATGTTCGCCGACGGGACGCTTGACTGCCGTGTCGAGAAGGTGAAAAGAAAATGATATATATAAATGAATATATATAATATAAAAAATATATATGGCTGACGGATTCAATTATGGCGAGGCGGTGAAGGAACTCGAGCGTATAGCGGGGATTGTCGAGAATCCCGATACGGGTATAGAGGATATAGACAAATATATCAGGCGGTCGGACGAACTGATTTCCGCCTGCCGCGCATATCTGCGCGGAATGAGAGACCACATTAATTCAACACAGACGGCTCAGTGAGCCGTCCGGACACTATGATATTTATATGACCAAAACAAAAGCAAAGATGATTTACGAGCGGGATCCCTGGCTCGCGCCTTACAAAAAGGCTGTGGATGCCCGCCACGAGAGGATTCTTGCCGCAAAGGAGAGCCTGTCCTCTGACGGGAGCCTTTCTGCAGGAATCAACAACCACCTTTACTATGGGATGCACAGGACGCAGGACGGATGGGTGTTCCGTGAGTGGGCGCCCAACGCCTCCAAGATTTATCTCATAGGTGACTTCAACAACTGGAAGAGGACCGAGGCATACGCGCTCAGGCCTGTGGGCAACGGGAACTGGGAGATAACCCTGCCTGATATGTTCATTACGCACGGCTCTCTTTATAAACTTTACATCGAATGGCCCGGAGGTGGAGGGGAGAGGCTGCCCGCATACACCACACGCGCCGTGCAGGACCCTGAGACCAAGGTCTTCTGCGCGCAGGTCTGGAGTCCCGCCGATCCTTACAGATGGAGGCATAAGGGCCCGGGGAAACGCCCGCATCCTCTTATTTACGAATGTCACATCGGAATGAGTTCCGAGAAGGAGAAGGTGGCGACATTCGAGGAGTTCCGCACGGGAGTCCTTCCTCACATAAAGGACCTCGGCTATGACACCATCCAGATTATGGCTCTTCAGGAGCATCCCTACTACGGCTCCTTCGGCTATCAGGTCTCCAATTTCTTCGCCCTGAGTTCACGCTTCGGCACACCTGAGGAGTTCAAGAGGCTTGTTGATGACGCCCACGGTGAGGGCATAGCGGTCGTGATGGACATCGTCCACTCCCATTCGGTTGACAATGAGGCTGAGGGACTGGGGATGTTCGACGGCAGGGAGGACCTTTATTTCTACAAGGGCCCTCAGGGCAGGCATCCTGCGTGGGGCTCACGCTGCTTCGACTACGGGAAGGGCGAGACCAAATGCTTCCTGCTCTCCAACTGCAAGTTCTGGATGGAGGAGTACCACATCGACGGCTTCCGCTTCGACGGGGTGACGAGTATGCTCTACTGGGATCACGGTCTCGGGACGGCATTCTCCGGCTATGATGTGTATTTCAACAACGGGG
>JBJEJS010000299.1:0-9861 GCA_051878235.1 Candidatus Cryptobacteroides sp. | reverse complement strand
GTCGGAGATTCTTATCTTTCCCCTGGTGAAGGTCAGCTCCGGGAGTTCCTTGCGGACAATCACAACACTTACATTGAATGCCTGTTCAAAATCATACATTAATTTGTCGAAAGGTATGTTGGCTATGTCAATCAGACCGTCAATCCAGCAGGTCACCGAGTAAGGATGGCTCATCCTGCCCACGGTCCAGACATTGTCCTTCATACTCACCACGTCATTCGGCTTCATCAGGAAACATTCACCTTCACAGGTGCTCACCTTCACCGACCCTTCTATCAGCGAGGTCTCAAACATCCGATGGTTTTCATCCACCTCGACATTGAACTTGGTGCCGAGCACCTCCACCTTTCCGGCGTAGGTGTCAACCGTGAACGGCCTCCTTTCATCCCTTTTCACATCAAGGAAGATTTCCCCGTTGTTAAGACGGATTTCCCTCCCTTTTGAGGAGAAAAGCACCGGGACCGCCACCTCGGAGCCTCCGTTGAGCCACATCCTCGTCCCGTCGGCGAGGGTCATCTGCATACTCTTTCCGGCCGGAACGTTGAAAGTCCTGAACTCCCTGGTGTAGGACTCGCGGACAATCCTCCCCCCGCCAATGGCGGAAACAACCACGATTGCAACGGCAGCGGCAATCTGCAAGGCAACCTTGAGAGGTTTCGGAACAACCGGATTCCTCCTGCCTTCTGCCGGGACGGCCGGCGAGTACAAAGTCAGGCCCTCGAAGAGGATTCTTGCCTCCCTGTAGACCTTTGCGTGGCTGCCGTCAGGGTCGGAAGCAAGCCAGTGTGCCACAGAGGCTTCCTCTGCGGGAGTAGTCTCACATCTGAAATATTTCAGAAGCAGATATGTGTCGATTTCTTTACGCATAACATATTTATAACACTTGAGAGCCCGGGCCGGACCCCTGTTTTTTGAAAATTTCCGACAAAAATAATTTTTCGTTCACATATTCCGTCATAAAATGCCAGTACTGTTCAGAATTTTTACAACCTGATATTTGGGCGGAATCTGTTATATTTTATAAGATTCCGCCATAAAATCACTAATACCTGCGCGGAATCTCCTTTTTTTTAGTAGATTCCGCGTAGGTATTTTAAAATTATGTTATATTTGCAATATGATAAGCAAAACATTCATAGGACGCGAGTACGAGCAAGGACTTGTTAGCGAGTATTATAATTCTCCCAAATCTGAAATGGTCGCAATATATGGAAGAAGGAGAATAGGAAAGACATATTTGATAAAACATTTTTTCGACGAACAGTTTGATTTTTGGTATACAGGAATGTATGAAGCTCCGAAGTCTGTTCAGTTACATCAGTTTCAGGTGAGACTGGAACAATATTCGGGAAGAAAGATTCCGCGTTTGAAAACCTGGTTCGAGGCATTTGAGAATTTGAAAGAACATCTGATTTCATTAGGCAAGGAGAAGATTGTTGTCTTTTTGGATGAAATACCTTGGATGGACACTCCTAAAGGAAATTTTCTCGCTGCATTTGCAGATTTCTGGAATATGTGGCCGTCCACCAAAGCTAATCTGAAATTATTCGTCTGTGGTTCAGCAACTACCTGGATGCTGGATAATGTCGTGGGCAATAAAGGAGGGTTATACGGACGAGTATGCAGACCTGTCTATCTTGCTCCATTCTCCCTTGGTGAAACAGAAAAATTCATACGTAATGTCAAAGGAATAGAATTGGGCCGCACCCAAGTGCTTGAAACATATATGATTTTGGGCGGTATTCCATACTATCTGGATATGCTCGAAAGAGGAGTGCCTTTGGACAAGAGCATTGACAATCTCTTTTTTAAAAAAGGTGCACCCTTACGGGAAGAATACGATTTCTTGTATCGCTCATTGTTCAAGAATGCTGTACTGTACCGCAGGATCATTGAGGTGCTGTCGAATAAATTGAAAGGCTTGTCCAGGCAAGAAATTCTGGAAGCTCTTAATCTTGATGACGGAGGAAGTGTTTCACAAGCCCTCGAAGATCTCTGCAAATGCGATTTTGTACGTTCTTATTCCGCATTCGGGAAGCAAGGAAAAGATACTATGTACCAATTGTCGGATCAATATTCCCTGTTTTACTTGAGATTTGTAAAGAATAATGACGGACAGGACGAGAACACCTGGAGTAATATGCGTGGAAGCGGCGAGAGAAGGTCCTGGAGCGGATACGCCTTTGAGCAGACTTGTCTGCATCATATAAGACAGATAAAGTCTGCAATGGGTATCAGCGGTGTCCTGAGCAATGTGTTTTCCTGGCAGTCAAAGCCTTTCGTGGATAAAAACGGCACCAAATGGAAAGGCGGACAAATTGATTTGATAATCGACCGTGCGGACAATGTGGTTAATCTCTGTGAAATGAAATATTATTCAGATGAATATGTAATAGACATTGAGGATGATAAGAGGCTTAGAGAAAGGGCCAATTTGTTCAAGTTGGTAACGGGTACAAAAAAAGCGGTTACCCACGTGTTCATTACCACTTACGGAGTGAAAAGGAATTCTTACAGTAATCTCGCACAAGCAAATCTGACGATGGATGATTTGTTTGCAATTGATTGAAACCATCTGTACCTACAGTCAGGGAATTTGGAAATATGGAAAACAAAACCTAATTTTGCCGGGCATTGTCAGTTCGGTTTCCTGGTCAGTCCAAACAAAGGATATAAAAGAAAACCGTTATGAATTCTAATTTCAAGATTATTGGTGAGCCCCGGCCTGATATGCCGTGGGAGGAGCGTCCTGAAGGGTACAGGAAAGTTCTTTGGAGATATTCCGCCAATCCGGTGGTGCCGCGCGATCTCCTTCCGGATTCCAACAGCATCTTCAATTCCGCTGTCGTGCCTTTCGGTGACGGTTATGCAGGGGTGTTCCGCTGCGATGACACCAACATCAGGATGACCCTGCACGCCGGCTTCTCAAAAGACGGCATCCACTGGGAGCTTAATCCGGAAACCATCAAGTTCGAAGGGGGCGGACCGGAAATCGGGGTCTGGGAATACGGCTATGACCCGCGAGTCTGCCGCATCGGCGACAAATACTATGTCACCTGGTGCAACGGCTATCACGGCCCGACAATAGGTATCGCCTGGACGACTGATTTCAAGACCTTCCACCAGTTGGAGAACGCATTCCTTCCGTACAACCGCAACGGAGTCCTCTTCCCGCGCAAAATCGGCGGCAAATACGCAATGCTCTCCCGCCCGAGCGACACGGGACACACTCCTTTCGGAGACGTCTTCTACTCGGAATCCCCTGACCTCGAATACTGGGGGCGCCACCGTTTCGTGATGGGTCCCACGGCCTTTGAGAAGAGCGCCTGGCAGTGCTGCAAGACAGGGGCCGGGCCAGTGCCGATTGAGACATCAGAGGGATGGCTTCTGTTCTATCACGGGGTGCACCACACCTGCCAGGGCTACAACTACTCCTTCGGAGCGGCCCTCCTCGATCTGGAACAGCCTTGGAAGGTGCTTGCCCGCACAGGTCCATATCTCCTTCATCCTGAAACAATCTACGAGTGTACGGGCGACGTTCCGAATGTCTGCTTCCCCTGCTCGACAATCCACGACCCGCAGACCGGCAGGATCGCAATCTATTACGGCTGCGCCGACACCTGCGTGGGGCTGGCATTCGGGTATATTGATGAAATAATAGATTTCACCATAAAGAACAATATTCTCTAATTCTCGGAATATGAACAATTTCAAACGACTTCTCGTTGCAGCCTTGGCCATTCTTGCCGGGGCTGCGACCGGTTTTCCAGGGGAAAGGCAGAGCGGTTCAGAAAGGTCCTCCGGCGGGGAAAGGCTGACAGACTATGTCAATCCTTTCGTGGGGACATCGAATTTCGGCACGACCAATCCGGGCGCGGTCTGTCCCAACGGGATGATGTCCGTCACTCCGTTCAATGTCACGGGAAGCGACCTCAACGCCTTTGACAAGGACAAACGCTGGTGGTCAACTCCCTACACTTCCGACAACTGTTACCTGACCGGCTTCTCGCACGTGAACCTGAGCGGGGTCGGCTGTCCTGAGGTCGGTCTCGCCCTGACGATGCCTACAACGGGAAGCCTGAATGTGGACTACAGGATGTACGGCTCGGAGTACACCGACGAGGTTTCCAGACCGGGCTATTACAGCTGCCAACTGAGCAGGTACGGCATCAAGGCCGAGGTCAGCGCGACCTGCAGGACATCCATCGAGAAATTCACCTTCCCTGAAGGAAAGGGAAACATCCTCGTGAATTTCGGACAGGGACTGACCAACGAGACAGGGGCGTGGATAAGGAAGATAAGCGACACGGAAATCGAAGGGATGAGGTTTGCAGGGACTTTCTGCTACAATCCCCAGGCGGTATTCCCCGTGTATTTCGCCGTGCGCATCAACAAGACTCCGTCAAGGAACGGCTTCTGGAAAAAGCAGCCGGTGATGAAAGGAGTGGAGGCGGAATGGACCCCCGACAACGGAAAATATAAAATCTACGAAAAGTACGGCAGGGAGATGGCTGGTGACGACATCGGCTACTGGTTCTCTTTCGAGACCGAAGAAGGCGAGAGCGTGGAACTCCAGATGGGAGTGTCATTCGTCAGTTGCAGGAATGCCTGGGAAAACCTTGATGCAGAACAGAGACCGCTCTCACAGGGACGCTCGAACTTTGACGGGGTGGCTCTGGAGGCTTCACAGAAATGGGAGGCTGACCTGTCGAGAATCAGGGTGAGCGGAGGTGAGGAAAAGGAGCGGCAGGTGTTCTACACAGCCCTCTACCACACTCTCATCCACCCGAACATCCTCAACGATGTCAACGGGGAATATCCCCTGATGGAAAATGAAGGTGTCGGCAAGGTGGAGGCGGGGCACAACCGCTACACGGTCTTCTCCCTCTGGGACACCTACCGCAACCTGCACCAGCTGATGACCCTTGTCTATCCTGAGAGGCAGACCGATATGGTGCGCTCGATGGTGGACATCAGCAGGGAATGGGGCTGGATGCCGAAATGGGAACTCTACGGCAGGGAGACATTCACAATGGAGGGAGACCCGTCCATTCCGGTAATCGCTGACACCTGGCTCAAAGGCTTGCGCGACTTCGACATCGACGCGGCCTGGGATGCGTTCATCAGGTCGGCACAGACTCCGGGAAAAGACAACCTGATGCGTCCTGACATTGACCCGTATCTCGAAAAAGGCTACATTCCTCTCGGTATGTACTCGGCCGACGCTTCTGGAGACAATTCCGTCTCACACGCCCTTGAATACTATGTCGCAGACAACGCCCTCTCGCTGCTGGCGGAGGACCTCGGAAGGGAGGAGGAAGCCAAAGTGTTCAGGGAAAGGTCATTGGGCTACAGGAATTATTACAGTAAGGAATCCGGGACATTGAGGCCTATCAATGCGGACGGCTCTTTCCTTGAGCCATTCAACCCGCGTCAGGGAGAGAATTTCGAGCCCGTCCCGGGCTTCCACGAGGGAAGCGCGTGGAACTACACTTTCTATGTTCCACACGATGTTTACGGGCTTGCAAAACTGATGGGAGGCAACAGGGCTTTTGTCGCAAGGCTTCAGAAAGTGTTCGACGAGGGACTTTTCGATCCTGCCAACGAGCCCGACATCGCCTATCCTTACCTTTTCAGTTATTTCCCTTCGGAGGCCTGGCGCACGCACAGGACTGTTGCTGACATCCTGGAGAAATACTACACGACAAGGCCTGACGGAATCCCCGGCAATGACGACACCGGGACGATGTCAGCCTGGGCGGTGTTCTCGATGATGGGATTCTACCCTGATTGCCCGGGAGACCCGTCATATACCCTGACAATCCCTTCATTTGAAAAAATCGTCATCAGCCTCGACCCTGAACTGAACTCAGGGAAGGAGGAACTGGTCATCCTCCGCAATGGAGGGAGGCAGACACTCAAGTCAATCCACAGGAACGGCAAGGTCCACAAAACCTACAGGATTGCGCACAAGGATCTGACCGGCTGCGGAACATTGGAATTTAACTGCAATTGATAATATATGCGATTCGACAGACTGACTTTACTGCTTTGCGGCTTTTTCGCCGTATGCTGCGGAAGCGGCGAGGTGTCCTACACACGGTATGTTGACCCGAAAATCGGCTCGGGAGGCCACGGACATGTTTTTGTGGGGGCTGATGTGCCTTTCGGAATGGTCCAGTTGGGACCGACCAGCATCCCGCAGCAATGGGACTGGTGCTCAGGCTACCACGACACGGACTCGACCGTGATAGGATTCTCTCACACACATCTGAGCGGGACAGGTATCGGAGACCTGTTCGACATCACGGTGATGCCTGTCACAGGACATCCAAAATATGCAAGGGGAACTGAGGATGACCCTCAGTCAGGCCTATGGTCATACGCGGACAGGACAAGGGAGGTCACCCGCCCTGGCTATTACAAAGTCCCTCTCACACGCTACGGCATCACGGCGGAGATGACAGCCACAAACAGGGTCGGAATGCACCGCTACACCTTCCCTGAGAGCGGGGAGTCGGCAATCGTCTTCGACCTTGAGAACGGAGGCTGCTGGGACAAGGCGACAGGGACATTCATAGAGAAATGCGGGGATAACGCCCTCAGGGGCTACCGTTTCTCGAAAGGATGGGCTGACGACCAGAAAATCTTCTTCTATGCGGAGTTCTCGAAGCCGTTCGCGGATTTCGAGGTCATAACTGGACCGAACAAGGACGGAGAGAGCCTTCCTCTGTACGCAAGGGCGGATTTCAGCACTTTCGATGGAGAGCAGGTGCTTCTGAAGGTTGCCCTGTCCCCTGTCAGCGCGGAGGGTGCGCAGGCGAATATGCGCGCGGAACTGCCTCACTGGGACTTCGACAGGACTGTCAGGGAGGCTGACAGGCTGTGGAACACCGAACTTTCAAAAATCAAGGTGGAGACCAAGGACGAGACAGCCCTGAAAGTGTTCTACACGGCATTGTTCCACACAATGATAGCCCCTGCGTCATTCTGCGACGCGGACGGCACCTACAGGGGCGCAGACGGGAAGGTCCACGAAAACCCGGGGCACGAGACCTACACCATTTTCTCGCTTTGGGACACCTATCGCGCCGCAATGCCTTTATACAGCATATACCAGAGTGAAAGATATGTCGATTTCATAAACACTATGCTCGACATCTGCGATGAACAGGGCAAACTTCCTGTCTGGCATCTGACAGGCTGCGAGACGGACTGTATGGTGGGAAATCCGGGAATACCTCCTGTGGCTGACGCCATTGTGAAAGGTTTCGGAGGAATTGACAGGGAAAGGGCGTTCAAGGCTATGAAACTGTCGGCTATGCGCCAGGACAGAGGCCAGGGGCACAGGATGAGATATGGGTACATCCCGTATGACCTTTTCAACGAGTCTGTGGCATACGACCTTGAATATGCCCTTGCCGACGGTGCTCTCGCCCTTGCGGCACAGAAACTCGCCGAAGAGGCGGAAAGCGCAGGTAAAGCGGCGGAGTATGTCCGCGAGGCGGAATATTTCACTTCAAGGAGCAAATCCTACCGCCACCTTTTCGACCACGAACTAGGATTCATCAGAGGAAAGGATTCCAACGGCAATTTCCGCACGCAGTACAGCCCGTTCTCTTCCGCACACCGCGCCGACGACTATTGCGAGGGTAACGGATGGCAGTACACCTGGCTTGTCCCGCACGATTTCAAAGGTCTGGCAAAGTGCTTCGGAGGGAAGAAGAAACTTCTGGACAAACTCGATATGCTGTTCACAGTGCCGTCTGTGGTGGAGGGGGAGGAGACTTCCCCGGACATCTCAGGGCTGATAGGACAGTATGCGCACGGGAACGAGCCGAGCCACCATATCCTTTATTTCTACACGATGGCAGGACAGCCGTGGAAGACGGCGGACAAGGTAAGGGAAGTCCTCTCGACCCTCTATCACGCCGAGCCTGACGGGCTTTCAGGAAACGAGGATGTGGGTCAGATGTCGGCCTGGTACATACTTTCATCCCTCGGATTCTATGAGGTGGAGCCAGCATCGGCAAGGTACTGGTTCGGGACCCCTCTCTTCGACAAGGCCACAATCGAGGTCGAGGGAGGCACATTCACCGTGACCGCATTGGACAACAGCGGCACAAACAGGTACATACAGAGCGTGACCCTCAACGGGAAGGCCTACACCAAAGGATATATATCACATAAGGACATAGCCGCAGGCGGGGAACTCGTGTTGACGATGGGGCCTGAGCCGAAGGTGTGGTACTGCGCCGAAGAGCCTTCAGCCTATCTTGACAAAAGGCCTGAGCCGTCCAAAAGGCTTTTCTCCTCGGAAGCGGTCGAGAGGGAAATCAGGAGGGTGACGGGACTGCTTGAGAATCCCCGCCTGAAATGGATGTTCGCCAACTGTTACCCGAACACCCTCGACACCACCGTGCATCCTGCAAAGGATGACAACGGGCAGCCTGACACCTTCGTCTATACGGGGGACATCCCTGCGATGTGGCTCAGGGACTCAGGAGCGCAGGTCTGGCCTTACCTGAGATATGTCAATGAAGACGAAAACCTGCGCAGGATGATTGCCGGAGTCATCAACCGGCAGTTCAAGTGCATCTGCACCGACCCATACGCCAATGCATTCAACGTGGAGCCCATAGGGGCTGCGGACAAGTCGGACTGGCCAGAGGCAGACCCGTATGTCTTCGAGAGGAAATGGGAAATAGACTCGCACTGCTATCCGCTCAGGCTGGCCTACGGATACTGGAAACAGAGCGGGGACACATCCGTCTTCGGGGAAACCTGGATTGAGGCTGTCGGGAAAATCCTCTCGACAATGCGGGAGCAGCAGAGGAAGGAAGGACACGGGAGTTACGTGTTCCTGCGCCGTACCGACAGGCAATTGGACACCAAATGCGTTGTGGGAAGGGGAAATCCCGTGAAAGCCAACGGGCTGATTGCATCTTCATTCCGCCCGTCGGACGACGCGACGACATTCGAGTTCCTGATTCCTTCTAATTTTATGGCGGTGTCATCCCTGAGGAAGGCGGCTGAGATTCTGGCTGAGGTCAACTCAAGGCAGGATCTTGCCCAAGAATGTCTTGACCTTGCAGCCGAGGTCGAGAACGCCCTGAAGGAGACCGCCGTCTATGAGCATCCTGTCTATGGGAGCATATATGCCTTTGAGACCGACGGATTCGGCAACAAGTACATTATGGACGATGCCAATGTGCCGTCGCTGCTTGCTATGAGCTATCTCGGGGATGTCAATGCCGACGACCCTGTCTATCGGAACACCCGCAAGTTCGTCTGGAGCGACGCTAACCCGTATTTCTTCCGGGGGGCTGCAGGAGAGGGCATAGGAGGGCCGCACATCGGTCAGGAAGTGATCTGGCCTATGAGCATAATGATGAGGGCCTTCACCTCCACAGACGACGATGAAATCCGGGACTGCATCTGCAGCCTGATGACGACGGATGCGGGGACGGGCTTCATCCACGAGTCTTTCGACAGGAACAATCCTGAGAATTTCACCCGCGAGTGGTTCGCCTGGCAGAACACCCTTTTCGGGGAACTCATCCTCAAGATCATTGATGACGGGAAACTTTATATCCTAAACAACATCATATAACGGAGAAATCTTAAACCACAATAATGAAACACAAACCTCTACTCCTTCTGGCAGCACTCCTGGCATCAGCCTGCTGCAACTGCCCTGAGCCGCAGGCGGCAACCGACCCGGCAGACTATGTCTCCACCCTGACTGGCACCCTGTCCGAACATTCCTTCTCGACAGGCAACACCTATCCTGCCACAGCCGTCCCTTGGGGAATGAACTTCTGGACCCCCGTGACGGGCAAGATGGGCGACGGATGGGCC
>JBJEJS010000298.1:0-1992 GCA_051878235.1 Candidatus Cryptobacteroides sp. | reverse complement strand
AATGAGCATATCCCTCGACGACCACAACTGCATCCCTACCAGTGACAACCGCCTTCTGAGGCGCATCGTCAGGGATTTCAACAAGGGGGCCTTCACCGCACGCGAGCCCATAGCCAACTGGCCGAATGTGCGCCGTTCCGAGGTGAAGTGGATATATCCTTTCCAGGAGGATGCAGATGTGCTTTTCAATTCGGCATATCTGATTGAGTTTGCCGTCCTGCGCAGCCACGCGGAAAGCATTCTGGCGACAGTCCCAAAGAACTGCCCTGAATACAGCGAGGCCCACCGTCTGCTGAACTTCCTTCACTATTTTGTCCCTGTGTCCGACAAGCAGATCCCGCGCACATCGTTTATGCGCAGTTTCATCGGGCAGAGCGGTCTGGACTAACAGTCCTCCTCTTTCAGGATTTTCTCGACCTTGCCGTAGCCGTCGGCAGGGGCGTTCCACATCGATGCTATGACGAGTGTTCCGACAATGCCGATTATCACTGACACGAGGAATACGGAATTCCATCCGTAGTGCTCGGCAAGGAATCCGAAGATGAGTCCTGAGACAGTCGTGCTGGCATAGCCGAATATTCCGAGGATTCCGTTTGCTGTGGCGCAGGCGTGCTTGGTAGCCTGATTGGATGCCGCAATTCCGAGGAGGGCCTGAGGGCCATAGACAAAGAAACTTGAGAGGACGAGCCAGATAATTGACAGCCAGTTCATTGAGGCAGGCGTCTTCCAGAACAGGAAGAATGAGAGTGTCGCCCCTACCGTGCAGAGAAGGCAGGTCCTGTGCGCACGGCTCTTCATAAATTTGTCAGTGAACCATCCTGCGACAAGCATCCCGAGGATTCCCCCGATGATTTCAGTTGTCGCCACGACTGTGCCTGCAGTCGAGATTTCCATTCCCTTGAACTGGGTGAGGAAAGTCGCGCCCCAGTCGAGAATGGTGAAACGCACTATGTATATGCAGAAATTGGAGACCGCGAGAATCCAGATGAGAGGGTTTTTGAACACCAGTCTGCTGATGATTTTCTTGTAGGTCTTTTCGGAGATTTTCTCGTGGGTCTTCACAGGGGCTTCCCCTCCGTTCTCCTCAGCCTCCATCTCCTCCAGTTCTGGCAGTCCTACGGATGAAGGGGTGTCGCGCAGAAGGGCATACAGGCCGATTGCCCCCACAAGGGCGATTGCGGCAGGGACCGCAAAGCAAAGTTGCCACGCGCTGTAGCCGAATGTCTTAAGGATAACTCCGCAGACCGCCACGATGATTCCCGCCCCGATTGAGTGTGAGGCGTTCCAGATGGACTGTTTTGTGGCAAGTTCCTTTGGAGGGATCCAATGCGCCATAAGGCTCATGCACGGAGGCACGCCCATACCCTGGAAGAAGCCGTTGAGAAGCCACAGGGAGCCTATTATATATACCAAGGTCATTGTGGCCTTCCCGTCGGGACCGATCACATTGACGAAGGCGTTCATAGACGGACTGAAGCATATCCCGAAATTCACGAGGGACGAGAGGACCAGTCCGGCGGTCATAAGTTTGCGGCGGCTCATCCTGTCGGCGAGGAATCCGTTGACGAAACGGGACAGGCCGTATATTATTCCGTTGAGGGTCAGGAACAGTCCCAACTGTGTCTTGGTTATTCCCAGTTCCGCCTCAAGGGCTGGCATCGCCACGCTGAAATGCTTGCGCACAAAATAATAGAAGGCATATCCGACCATCAGGGTTATGAGGGTCCTCCATTGCCAGTACTGATACTTTTTCTTTGTTTGTGTGTCCATCTAAACGATTGTTTGTGATTTGGGGCATAAAGATAGGCATTTTGTTTTGTTAGGCAAATAATAAATAACTATATTTGCCAAATAATGAAACAAAACGAAACAAAATGAAACCTTTTTACGGACTTGACGGGCAGTTGCCACCTGAATTGAAGGAGAAACTTTCGAAAATAAAGAGGCTCGCCCTCGATATGGACGGGACAATATATCTTGGGAGCACCCTTT
>JBJEJS010000297.1:0-9889 GCA_051878235.1 Candidatus Cryptobacteroides sp. | reverse complement strand
ACTGAATAGAGCATTTGACTACGGATCAAAAGGTTACAGGTTTGAATCCTGTAGGGGTCACAAAACAGGCGACTAAAATGAATTAGTCGCCTGTTTTTTTATCCTTTTTCATACGGAAATGAAATCAAGGGCGTTAGGGTATAGGTTCAATTTTGTATCCTAAATTCACTGATAGAGAGACGATATCCCTAAAGTCAATCGGACAACCATCACCTACTTGCGTCGTCACATAGAAAATGATACCGTCGCTGCTTATCAAAGGACTATCCTTATGCCATCTTTTAGTTTTGTTCCTGTCAAATGAGTTTTCTTCCTTTCTCTCAACCTCTTCCTTAGGAAGTACATAGTTAGGAATATGTCCATTGAATATCGAGTCTATGGTACGATATGTGGATGGATGTTCACTCAGATATGCTTTGACCAATTCCAAAGCACTGCCATTCTTACAATACTTGCCTCTACCATTTACAGTATATCTCTGTCTCTTCTTAGATGTGATAAAGTCATTCCCACCAGTAATACGGGTTGGGATTTCATTTTCAACATTTACTAGTGAAGTGTTTGGTTTATTATCAGATTTCCGTATAAGTGAAATCTCAATATCACCCAAAAGCATTTCCACATCTGCGTCAGAGTAACTTTTAGAGATAAAATGAGATTTCAGCAATGATTTGCACAATTTCGCTCCCTCATCAGATGATGCTAACTGATGAATCTCTAATTTCAACTGTTGTTCTTTTTGTATCTCCTGTATTCTATCCGTGCAATATTCTGCCAGCAGATTCTTGTCAAAATCGATAAAATTGAAAAGTTCAACAAATGAGGCTCCATATTGACTCGCTTCATCGTATTCCAATGTGAATATCAACAGCGGCAACTCCACATCATTCGGCATATCATAATACAACTGAATGAACTCACCAACATATAAACCAAAATCCACTTTCTTTTGGCGCATATAGGAAAACAACTGCTCTTTGTTTCTTTCAGTCTGAATATGATTTGGTTCTTTGGCTTCTATCACTACCTGTGGTATATTGTCTTTGTACAAAACAAAATCTGGACGAATGGTGTTTGTTGCTCCTATTGGAATACATTCTTCAGCAATAATGTTGTTTTGCCATCGTAGATAATAATGAAAGACTGAAGATATACAGTGTTGAAAGTCCCGTTCTGTACTTTTATTGATTTTACTGTTCAAAAAGTCTTGATATATATCTTTCCAATTGAAGTCCATATAATTAAACCATTAAAAAAATATATCTGAATCCATAGGCATGTCTGTTCACAATATCAAGAAACATTGAATGCAACTTTCAAATATACAGAAAAAAAACAAAACCTCAATTCTCCGCTGGAGAAATACTAAGTATTTTCTAAAACACCCCGCCAAAATCTAATTTTATCGGATGCCCGATCTAGTCGGGCATGACGAAAGGGAAAACCGACCCAAAAGGGTCGGCTTAATGGAGGAATTTGACATATAACAAATATGTTAAATATATTAACAAAGTTGTTATATATTCTATATATCAATTATTTATATTACCTAAATTCAGGAAATATAACTTTTTCGGGCGAATAGCCCTGGGCGAAGGAGATTCCGTCGGAAATGAGTTCAAAACCGAGATTCTGCGCCCTTTCGTTCAACTTGCGGACGCTTGATCCCGCCCAGGTGTAGGATCCGAAAGCGAAAAACCTGCGATGTTTGAGTCCTCTGCCTTCGATAGCGGAGATGAAGTTGGAGACAGGCGGGAAGATCTCGTTATTGTAGGTCGGAGCACCGACGGCTATGGTGTCAAACCTGAATGCGTCCATCAGGGCAAAGGAAATGCTCTCCGTACAGAGATTGTGGAGCGCGTGTGGGATTCCTTTCTCTTCAAGCGAGGCGGCAAGGGCTTCGGCCGCCTTTTCCGTGTTGCCGTACATAGAGCCATATACGATACACACTCCCCTCTCGCCCTCATATTTGCTCAGGCGGTCGTAAAGGGCGACAACCTCTCCGAGCCCGTCTTCCCAGACAGGACCGTGAGTGCTGCACAACCGCTTGACCTCCAAAGCGGAGAGTTTCTTGAGGGCAGCCTGCACAGGAGGCCCGTACTTGCCCACGATATTGGCATAATAACGGATCATCTCATCACGGTAATCGGCGAAGCGGCAGTCATTTATCCTGCCCTCCACTATGCCGAACGTACCGAATGCGTCTGCCGAGAAAACGGTCTTCTCCGCAGCGTAATATGTGACCATCACCTCAGGCCAATGCACCATCGGAGCCATAAAGAACTGCAGGGTCACTCCCGAGCCGAGGTCGAGCACGCCGCCCTCCTTGACGACCTCAATGTTGTCCGTCAGGCCGTAATAGCCTGCAATCATCGGGACTGCCTTGGCGGAAGTCACTATGCGGATTTGCGGCCATTCCTCCCTGACACGCTCCAGAAGGGACGAATGGTCTGGCTCCATATGATTGACAATCAGGTAATCGATTGTCCTTCCGCCTGCCTCCGCCTTCACTTTTGCGATGTATTCCTCCGCGAACGAGGCCTCGGCGGTGTCAATCAGGGCGGTCTTCTCTCCGAAGACCAGATATGAATTGTAGGTGACACCCTTAGGGAGAGGCCACAGACCTTCAAAAAGTGTCTTGGCGGTGTCATTCACTCCGACATAGCGGATTGTTTCTGTCAACTTACTCATATACAATCGTTTTTTATCATTATCAAATATTCCTTGTTTTTCAGAAATCAAGACTTATTCCAATTTCAAGGGATGTGGCGAAATTATTGTTTCTTCTGATTCTTTCCACAGGTACGGGACCATACTCGTCCGAGAACTGGACATAAGCGTATGACATCCTCAATGCAAGCAGGAAATCCAGCCTGACCCGTCTTGAAAGAGGGATACGGTAGCCCGTGCCGGCCTTGCCTGTAATTCCGAGGCGGGTGTTTTCCTGGCCGAAATTGCATCCTCCGTCAAGGAAAACCAGCCATCCGGGGCGTTCTGGCTCCTTTCCGACCAGACAGGTCCCCCTCAATGAGACAGGAACTATCCTTGTGCCCAACATCCCTCCGTACCCCGCATACAGGGACAAGTTGAAACGCCTGCCGAGATCCATCCCGATATGGGCAAGCACCTCGCCGTTCCCCCTGAACATCCATTCTATACTCTTTGTGTCCTCGCGGAAACCCGAGACGGAATCGAAATTCCTGTGATATGCCACATTGAAGGTCGTCAGGAAGTCCCATTCCACGCCGTAGGTGAAACGCACCGTCTTATGGGCAGTTGTCAGTTCAGGACAGAAAGCCTCCGCCTCAAGCGCGGAAAACCGCGTCAGGAGGAGGAAAGCAAGAAAAATATGCACCAGACGGCGTCCCATACCTTCAGAAACTATATTTTATGCCCACTTCGGGAAGCAGGCCGAAAATCAGCCCGTTCCTGTAGAGTCCGAGAGAGAAACTGTTGTCTTCCCCCCGCAGATTGAGCCCGAGGACAGGCTTGACGGAAACGGAAATCACCACAGGTATTTTGAACTTGAAATCGAAACCGACATTTCCGACAAGCCCCAAGGTCACTCCTGCCTCCTCGCGCCTGTCGCTCATATATCCTGCCTTCAGACCGGGTCCCGCATAAAACACGCCCTCGCCAGATTCCGACTTCCAGGACCTCAGGACATAATTGTAATTGAAATCCAGACTGACACCTGGGGTCAGTTTCCTGTAGAAGACGGAACTTCCATACTCCACACCTATGCCGATGTTCCAGAAAGCCTTATCATTCAAGGTGTGTCCGTATTCGATTCCCGTGCGCGAGAAGGAAAAGACGGCTCCCGCAGTGCGCGGACCTGCAGAAACGCCTGCGGTGAAAAGAATCACCGAGGCAAATAATGTGAGTGCTCCGCGCCAGAATCGCATACTTATTCTCCCAGGTCAGTCAGACATACTTGAACTCCATATAGGTCGCCCCGAGTTCATCGTTGAAACTACCTCCGATGAACCCGACGAGGTCGCCTTTGCTGATGCGCCCGTCCTCAAGGAGTATGCTTATAGACTTCTCGACCATATCCTCCTTGCTCTTCTGCACTTCGAATTTGTAGGCGTAGGTATTGTAAGTCAGGTTTAATTCCCTCATTGTGTAGGAATTGTAGCACATCGCATAAATCGGGACTTTAGGTCGAAATTCAGCCAGATACCGGCCCGTGCGGCCTGTCCAGGTGTCGAAAATTATCGCCTTCACAGGGATTTCGGTCGTGGCGGCCACAATTGAGCGGGCAAGGACTGCCGCAATCGGCTTGCTGACCTTCTCAAGATTCAGGTCAAGGGAGGTATCGACTGAGCTTTCCGCCTCCTTGGCTATGCGGCACATCGTCCTGACGGCCTCCACAGGGTATTTCCCGCTGGCGGTCTCACCGCTGAGCATAATGGCGTCGGTGCTCTGGAAAATGGCATTGGCAACATCCGTGACCTCAGCCCTGGTCGGCCTCGGATTCTCAATCATACTGTGGAGCATCTGGGTGGCGATGATCACAGGCTTCTTGCGGGTGCGGCATTTCTGGATGATCCTCTTCTGCACGAGAGGGATTTTCTCGGCGGCGATCTCCACTCCGAGGTCTCCCCTCGCGACCATCACACCGTAACAATAGGTGAGAATCTCATCGAGGTTGTCGATGCCCTGCTGGTTTTCTATTTTCGAGATTATCTTGATGTGGCTCTTCTTCTCATTCAGAATCTCCTGAATCTCAAGCAGATCCTCCTTGCTCCTGACAAATGAGTGCGCAATGAAGTCGATGTCGGCTTCGATTGCCCAGTTGAGGAATTTCCGGTCCTTTTCAGTCAGGGCAGGAAGGGAGATATGGACATTGGGGACATTCACGCTCTTTTTCCCTTTGATGACACCCCCGTTAAGAGCCTTGCAGCACAGCCTGCCGTCCGACTTCCCCTCCACAATGAGGTCCATTGCCCCGTCATCGATAAGGATGTGCGCCCCAACAGGGACATCACCGACAAAAGTGCGGCAGGTGGTGTAAAGTGTCTGCGCCGTGCAGAGGTTGTCCGGACCGTCTCCGATGACAAGTTCCGTCCCCGGGCGCACGACAAAGCCGACTGAGGACTCCATCGCCGTCAGACGGACCTCGGGGCCCTTTGTGTCGACAAGGATGGCTATCTTGTCAGAAACCGTCCTGATGTTGTCCACAACCCTTTGGGCTCCCTCAATGGAAGCGTGTGCGGAATTGATTCTCGCCACATTCATACCGCTTTCAAACAACTGGCGGATGAAATCCACCTCACAATTCATATCCGAAATTGTGCATATAATTTTCGTCTTCTTCCCAGTCATAATCGTACCGTTCGTTTTCAGCCGCGAATTTAGCAATTTTTCTTATATCCATATATGACTTTTTGCTTATCTTTGCCGACTGTACTGGACTTAAAACCTTAAAACACATCAGATGAAATTCACTATCAAACCTGTACAGTCTAATAAGGACTTACGAAGATTCATAGCCTTTCCGGACTCATTGTACAAAGATTGCCCGTACTATGCTCCGGCATTGAGGAGTGACGAGACGGCCACATTCAGGACAGAAAAGAATGCCGCATTCGAATTCTGTGAATGTCAATGCTTTCTGGCAGAGGACAGCAAGGGAGAGGTCGTCGGAAGGGTCGCTGCAATCATAAACAGGAAGGCAAACGAGACCTGGGGCAAGAAGGAGGTCCGCTACGGATGGATCGACTTCATCGACGACAGGAAGGTATCGAAGGCCCTTGTGGACAAGGTGGCCCAATGGGGGGCGGAAAGAGGTATGGAGGAGATCGCAGGACCTCTCGGATTCACCGATTTCGACCCTGAGGGGCTGCTTGTGGAAGGGTTTGACAGGCTTTCCACAATGGCGTGCCGCTACCACTATCCTTATTACAAGGAGCATCTTGAGGCAATCGGGATGAAGAAGGTGATAGACTGGCTGGAGTTCAGGATAAAAGTTCCCCAGACGCTTCCCGAAAGGCTCACAAGGATTGCGGAGATTGTCAGCACAAAGAACAACCTCCATTACAGGAAGGTGACCCACAAGGCGATACGGGAGGAAAAACTCGGACACAAGTTCTTCAATCTCATCAACGAGACATACTGCATCCTCTACGGATTCTCCAAGTTGTCGGACAGGCAGATAGACCAGTATGTCAAGACCTGGCTACAGGTGGTGGACCTTGAGATGGTGTCATTCATCGAGAACGCGGACGGAGAACTGGTCGCTGCGGGCGTGACTATGCCGTCAATGTCAAAGGCCCTTCAGAAAAGCGGAGGGAAACTGTTCCCATTCGGCTGGTACCACATCGTAAAAAGTATGTATTTCAAGCGGGAGGACACTATGGACCTTCTTCTTGTGGCGGTCAAGCCCGAATACCAGAACAAAGGCGTCAATTCGATGCTGTTCGCCGACCTTTTCTCAAGGGTGAGCAGACTCGGGTTCAAATACGCCGAGAGTAACGCCGAACTGGAGACCAACCTGAAAGTGCAGGGGATGTGGGACGGTTTTGAATACGAGCAGCACAAACGGAGAAGAGTTTATGGACGAAAACTTTAACAGGATGCTCCCGCCCCTGCCGGAGAGGATGAGACCGCAGAGCCTTGACGATTATGTCGGCCAGAGGCACCTCATAGGAGAGGGATGTGTCCTGAGAAATATGCTCAGCACAGGCAATCTGAGTTCATTCATACTCTGGGGTCCTCCCGGAGTGGGCAAGACCACCCTTGCGAGAATCGTCGCAAAGTCCCTGAAAAGGGAATTCCACACATTGTCGGCGGTGAGTGCCGGTGTGAAGGAGGTGCGGGAGGTCATTGAGCGGGCGAAAAACAATTCGCTTTTCTCAGGCGGACAGTCCCCCATCCTTTTCATCGACGAGATCCACCGTTTCAGCAAATCACAGCAGGATGCCCTTCTCGGGGCTGTGGAGGACGGGACTGTCGTCCTGATCGGAGCCACCACAGAGAATCCGTCATTCGAGGTAATCACTCCCCTTCTGTCAAGATGCCAGGTATTTGTGCTAAAACCACTTGACAAGGATGACCTAAAGTCTCTCTTGATGAGGGCTACAACAGATGACGAGGTCCTGAAGAACAGGAAAATCGAGATAAGGGAAGACGACGCCATCCTCAGGTACAGCGGGGGTGACGCGCGCAAACTCCTGAACATCCTTGAGATGGTCATCGGGACTTTCGGCGCGGATCAGACCGCTGTGATAGACAACAGGACAGTCACTTCCTGCCTTCAGGAGAATGTGGCCGCCTACGACAAGGACGGGGAGATGCACTATGACATCATCTCGGCGTTCATCAAAAGCGTGCGCGGGTCAGACCCGAATGCGGCCGTGTATTACCTTGCGCGTATGCTGAACGGGGGCGAGGACCCGCTTTTCATCGCCCGAAGGCTCTGTATTCTCGCTGCCGAGGACATCGGCCTGGCCAATCCGAACGCCCTCCTGCTCGCGGATTCCTGTTTCAGGATAGTGCACAGCATCGGTATGCCAGAAGCGCGGATTCCCCTTGCCGAAACCGCCATATACCTTGCCTCATCTCCAAAGAGCAATTCGGCCTATCTGGCTATAGACAAGGCGATTGCGAGGGCAAAGCAGACCCCTGTCGAGCCTGTTCCGCTATATCTGAGAAACGCCCCCACAAAACTTATGGAGGAATTGGGATATGCCGACGGGTACAAATACGCCCACGATTATCCGGGACATTGGGCCGACCTGGAGTTCCTGCCTTCCGCCCTCGCGGGCGAGGTGTTCTACGAGCCTGCAGACAACAGGAAGGAGGCGGAGGCGCTGAGCCGCCTCTCGTCGTTATGGCCGAAGTATTATAAGAAATAAGGAATATAAATATATAGTTTATATATAACATTATAATATATTGAATATTAAATATATATAAAATATAAAAATATGAAGCCGGACATAGAAATCGCAAGAAGCATCCAGATGCGCAGAATCACCGATGTGGCAAAGGACATCAATATTCCAGAAGAACTTGTGGAGCCATACGGAAAGTATATGGCGAAGATTCCTGAGAATCTGATTGACCCCGCCAAAGTGGCTGAAAGCAGGCTTGTGCTTGTGACGGCAATCACAGCGACCAAGGCTGGAATCGGCAAGACGACCGTCTCTGTGGGACTTGCCCTCGGACTCAACAAAATCGGGAAGAAAGCGGTTGTGGCATTGCGCGAGCCGTCTTTGGGGCCTTGTTTCGGAATGAAGGGCGGAGCGGCAGGAGGAGGATATGCACAGGTGCTCCCGATGGAGAAAATCAACCTGCATTTCACGGGGGATTTCCACGCGGTCACTTCCGCGCACAATATGATTGCGGCTCTCCTGGACAATTACCTCTACCAGCACCAGTCTGAGGGTTTCGCCCTCAAGGAAGTGCTCTGGAAGCGTGTCCTCGATGTGAACGACAGGTCTTTGAGGAGCATTGTGACAGGGCTCGGACCACGCACAAACGGTCTGACACAGGAATCAGGCTTCGACATCACCCCCGCATCCGAGATTATGGCAATCCTCTGTCTGTCAGAGAATCAGGATGACCTCCGCAGAAGAATCGGGAACATCCTTCTGGGCTACCGCTTCGACGACACCCCTTTCACGGTGAACGACCTCGGGGTGACGGGCGCTATCGTTTCCCTTCTTCTGGATGCGGTGAAGCCTAACCTTGTGCAGACGACCGAGGGGACTCCGGCATTCGTGCACGGAGGGCCTTTCGCCAACATCGCACACGGATGCAACACGGTGATTGCCACAAAGACAGCGATGACATTCGGCGACTATGTGATTACGGAGGCAGGCTTCGGCGCGGACCTCGGTGCGGAGAAATTCTACAATGTGAAATGCCGCAAAAGCGGTCTGAAACCTGACCTGACAGTGCTTGTGGCAACTCTGAACGGCCTGAAGATGCACGGCGGGACACCTGTCGACAAAATCAAGGAACCCGATGCGGACGGTGTCAGGCAGGGGCTTGCCAATCTCGACAGGCACATCCGCAACATCAGGAGTTTCGGACAGACTGTCATCGTCTGCCTGAACAAGTTCGCTTCCGACACCCAAGACGAACTGGACATCGTCAGGAAATACTGTGAGGGCATCGGAGTGCCTTTCGCATTGAACAATGCCTTTATGGAAGGCGGAGAGGGAGCACGCGACCTTGCGGAACTGGTAGTCAGGACAATAGACGGGAACCCTTCAGGAGACCTCCGTTTCACATACGGGGACAACGAAAGCCTGAAGGACAAGATAACCAAAGTGGCTACGGAGATATACGGGGCCGCTTCCGTGAACTTCTCCGCAACCGCCATCCGCAAACTGAACGCCGCCACCAGAAGCGGCTACGGGCACTTCCCTGTCTGCATCGCAAAGACGCAGTATTCATTCTCACAGGACCCTAAGGCCTATGGCGCGCCGAGCGGATTCAATTTCGAAATCAAGGACATAGTAATCAATGCGGGCTCGGAGATGATTGTTGCCATTGCAGGGGACATCATCCGTATGCCAGGACTCCCTGCCAGTCCGCAGGCTCTCAGGATTGATGTGGTCGGAGGACTTATCGAGGGACTGAGTTAATTACATATAAATAAATTTCGGTTTTACGGAAGGAGGCTTCTCCCCAAAGATTTCATATTCCCTGACAAAAAATCAACAGGATATTTAACATTTTGGGGATTGTGGCATCATATTTCTGCCAAGGAACAGAAATGATGCTTAGTGCCGACGAAATACTTCATCTTGCAAGCGACCGCTACGGAGAGGGGCTTTACTGGCATATACGCCGGATAGTCGTCTCCAAAGAGGACGCGGAGGATGCCCTGCAGGAGACCTTCATCAAGATTTACACGAAGGCCTCCACCTTCAGG
>JBJEJS010000296.1:0-9947 GCA_051878235.1 Candidatus Cryptobacteroides sp. | reverse complement strand
AGAACGGCATAAAGGCGGCGAATGTGCCCACCCAGACGGAAAAGACCAGTTTCCTGTTGGTGTCCTTGACGTGAATCAGGTTGTCGTCAAAGAATTTGCAGATGTTCTTCCAGGTGCATTTGCGGAGGAAGTCGCGCGGCTTCACATAAAGCAGGCTTATGAGCACAAGGAAGGTGTTCAGTATGCTTATCCGGGTGAAGTCCCTCAGCGGACGGAAATGGGAGACCCTTTTCTCCTGCGGGGGATAATAGACCCTGACAGGGACATTCCTCACATCCGTACCCGACCACGCGGAGAATACGATTGCCTCAAGTTCGAATTCGTACAGCCTTGTGTAATACCATCTTGTCCAGTTGCAGCTTTTCAGGGGGTAAAGCCTGTAACCGCACTGGGTGTCCTCAAGGCGTATTCCCGTCTCCAGCCTGTACCAGAAATTCGAGAAGCGGTTTGCAAAGGTGTTCGTGCCTGGCATATTCTCGCTTTCGAGGTTTCTCGCCCCGACAAGAAGACTGTCAGGATAATCCTTGTGCGCCGTGACGAAAACCGGCAGGTCGGACAGGAAATGCTGTCCGTCGGCATCGATTGTGACGGCGTATGAATAGCCCGCCTCGGAGGCAATCGTGAGTGCGTTCCTCAAAGCGGCCCCCTTGCCCATATTACGGGGATGCCTCAGGACCTTCTTCCCCTTGAGCGTCAGGCATCCCTGACCGGATGGAATCTCGGAGAAACCGAAAGTGCGGAGGATGTCAATGGTGAGGTCGGTGCAGCCGTCATCCACAACAAGGATGTCCTCGGCATACTTTATCAGATCGGCAAGCACCTCGCCGACAGTGCCGGCATTGTTGTATGTCGGCATTATCACCAAAGCACCCATTCCAGAGAGGCTTTCCTTACATTCCCTTGGACTCATCCACATATTATAACCCCCTCCCGACTTCCGTCGGCTGCTCGCTGCAAAAAGTCCAACGGACTCTTTTGCCTATCACTCACGACCCCATTGCGGGGGGAAGTGGCGACCTTTCCACCTCCTAAGACTTTTCTACGAAAAGTCCCGGTCCGGTCGCGGCGTCTGATGACACCATCGGTGCCAAGGCACCTCCACATAATGTTATTTAAAAGCAATTGTTTTGTCATAGAAAGTGAATATGGAATAATCGGAAGAGCCCTGGGACATCGTGAAGGAGACCAGGGACATATCATTCCTGTCAACTATAACCGTGATTTCACCGCCTTTGGCCGACTTTGGAGGAGTCACCACGAATTTGTAGAGACTGCCCGTCTCCAACGCGCTGATTCCGTAGTTGCCCTGCCCTGAAGGCAATCCCCCTTTTGTGAGGATCTCCGCCATTGAGGCGAACTGCCTGTTCGAGGCAAGGTCAACTGTCTTTGTCTTGCCTCCCGAGGTGAACATCAGTTTTCCCCCATATATATGAATGGAATATTTTTCAGGACGGAGATATTCAATCCTGATGGTGTCGGGAGCGGCGAAATTATAAGTCCCTTCCGAAACGGCAGGCTTCTCCAGAACGGCGATATGCTTTTCCTCCCTGAAAGAGCAGTCGATTCTCCCGACTTTGGCGTTGACGGCATTGAATTCCCCGACCGCAGCCCTGCAATCCTCCACGGGAATCCATTCAGGTTCCCCGCTGTTTCCATAGCCTACCAGTAAAGAAAACACGACCGCAAACGCAGCCAGAAAAAAATCCGCCATTTCCAAATATCAATAGAACTTACAAAAGTAATCAAATAATTAAGGAATATGAAAAAAAATAACCTGCATCATCTATGAGGCAGTTTATTTTTGAAGATTCCCAAGATCTACAAATCAAGCCCTGAACGGCGGAGGGCGGGAATGAGGCGGGAAAGAAGGGCCGGGGCATTGGCAAGACGGTCGTGCAGGAGGATGACCGAGCCTGGGCGGGCTTTGCGGAGAATCCTTCCGACGCATCTTTCAATGGCGGAATCCACCTCGGAAGCGGCGAGGGAATCCTTCAGATGGACCGTGTCGAAACTGCGGACATCCCAACCGATGACCTCGTGGGCGGTATGCTTAAGTATTTTGGCGATGTCGGGATTGGTAACGCCGAAAGGAGGACGGAACAGGCGGGGCCCAGGGGAGGCTGACGGAGATCCGCAAGTCTCCTGCAACGCCAGGTCAATCACGCTGTCGCAGGCCCTGACATCATCTTCGATGAATGATTTTCCTGAGATGGGGAAAAGGGGGGAATGGGTGTATGTGTGGTTGCCGACGGTGTGCCCACGGGAGACAATCAGACGGATGAGTTCAGGGTGTTTTTCCGCCTTGGAGCCAATAACAAAGAAATATGCCTTCACCCCATAGCGGTCCAGGACATCAAGCACCTTTGGAGTCACCTCGGGATCTGGACCGTCATCGAAAGTGAGGACAACCTTTCCGTCACGGATGTCCCGGCAACGGGCCTTGATCCAGACTCCGGAGCCGATGCGGGAACAGGACCACACCAGAAAGATGAGGGCAGCCGCGACCAGGACGGAGAGGGTTATGACAAGTATGCCGTTCATATCCTTTCGATGGTTATGTCAAGTGACGGCAGGGAGACCGTCCTGTGGCCTTCCTCCATTCCGGCAAGATTCCCGATCTCGCGGGCAAGCAGGAAAGCGGACTCGATCGAGTCTGAAAGAAGCGGACGGGGGTCGGAAACAGGGCGGACGGCGGGACGGAAGCCTGAAATCCTGCATCGGCAGGAATCCGACGGGGAGTCGGAGACAAGGAAAGCAGCAGCACCCTCGCTGTCAGGAGAGAATCTGCCCATCCTTTCCAGAATTGTCCTTGAAGTAGGGATAATCTCGTCGAAAGAGAGCACAAGCACATTGTGCCGTCCCTCCCCCACAAGCAGGATGGCATCCAGAAGCGCGTCGCTGAAACTTGCCGCACCGTTGACAAATGTGGAATTGTATGTCTTGAATCCCCCAATCAGGGCTATCTGCCCACCGACCGTGTTGAAAGTGGAATATATGAAGGATGCCGGATTAAGCATCGACTCCTCCCGTCCCATTATCTCGGAGGCGAACTTTTCGGAATCCTCAAGGCAGCCGAGGGCCGTCGCGGTCAGGACTCCGTCGGGAATCCTTTCAGGAACATTCCCGAGGCATTTCAAGGCAGAGGCGACACTCAGGCGGACAATCCTGCCCATCCTGCGCCTCATATTGGCGTTGGGTATGGCCTCCCTGTAGTCGGGCTCGCCGTCCGTCGAAGGACGGATGGAACATACGGATGATATATATATTTCCTTGTTCATCACAGACTTGAAAAGACGAGGGAGGAGTCATTGCCTCCGAAGCCGAAACTGTTTGACAATATGTTTTCAATCCTGAGGCCCGTCCTGTGCGCAGTCAGAGGCTCAACTCCGACCAGAGGGTCCACAGCCGTGAATCCGAGGCTCGGCCAGAGTTCCCCATATTTCAGGGACAGGACACAATATACGGCCTCTATCCCCTCACTTGCCGCAAGGGTGTGTCCGACATATCCCTTGAACGAGCCGAAAGGAGGAAGCTTCTCCCCAAACAGGCGTTTCAGCGCATTGCCCTCGGAAAGGTCATTGCCGGGGGTTGCCGTGCCGTGAGTGTTGACATAGCCGATGTCAGAAGGCTCCAGACCCGCCACATCAAGGGCTGCCGACATCGCGGCGAAAGCCCCGTCACCTTCAGGGCTGCTTCCTGTCTGGTGGAAAGCCTCATCGACATTCGCCCAACCGCTGATCCTGCAATATGGCTCCACTCCCCTTTCCCTGAGCGACTTTCCGCTCTCAAGCACAAGAAAGCCCGCTCCCTCACCGAGATTGAGCCCGTCACGGGACACATCGAAAGGACGGCAGGACGATGAAGACAGAATCCTCAGGGAATTGAATCCGTTGACCGTGAAACGGCTGAGGGCATCGCCTCCCCCTGCGACAACGACATCGGCAAGACCTGCGCATATCATCCTGGCACCCAGCATTATGGCATTCCCCGCAGAGGAGCACGCCGTACTGATTGTAGTGCCATATCCAGTCAGGGAGAGTTTCCTGCGCACATAATCCGTCGAAGCCCCGCAGTCATAATGCCTCATCAGGCGGATGTCCCCCGAAGAGGAATCCTTGCTGAAGTCCTCATAGAAAATCTCTCCAAGGTCCATTCCTCCGACAGAAGTGCCGAGAATCAATCCCACAGGCAGTTCAGAAGGGTTTATCCCCGCATCCTCCAATGCCTCACGGACCGCAAGGCACGAAAGCAGGGCAGTCCTCGTGACAGGGTCCTCCCCATCAGGAAGAGGCTGAGGGCTATGGGCATCATTGCACAGGGAAGCATCCCTGCACAGCGGGACCTCCGCAAGAGGCACATCAAGCCTTGTGCGGAGGGAATGGCTTTTGGAAATGCCGCTTCTCCCCGCACGCAAGGCGGCAAGATTCTCCTGCACGCCCGTGCCTATGGATGAGACCACCCCGAGCCCGGTCACGAAAACCTCTGTCATCTGCGGAACTCTCACGCCTTTTTGGAGGATATGTATTCAGCCATCGTCCTCACGCTGCGGAAGACCTGACGGCCCTCCTCCTGGGATATGCGGAGACCATAATCCCTCTCAAGGATAAGGATAAGTTCCAGGGCATCAATGGAATCCAGTCCAAGACCCGCGTCACCGAAAAGAGGGGCGTCAGGATCGATGTCCCCAGGGGTGAGCTCTTCAAGGTTCAAGGCCTCGATTATCTTTGATTTGAGTTCTTCTATCAGTTTTTCCATTATCTGTTGTTTTTTGTTTGTTTTTTATAAGTTCTCTCCATCCGCTGATCGGGATGACAGGAGGCGGCGCATACCAATTCCAAATCGGCGGAGAAATCTCCGCGAAGATAGTCAATCCATCCGACAATGGCATATTCCGCCTTTGATTCCGTCAGCACAAGGGAAGCATATTCCATCATCTTCTGTCTGTCATACGCCCCGGAAATGAAGAATGTGTTCTCACCCTTGATCTTGTGCCTGATGGAAATCTCTCCCGAAGTCACATTCGGCAGGGTATAGACGAACACGGCCGGGCCCGCTCCCCTGCCTCCGTCAAGGTTGGCTTGATGCCGGAGGTCCGAATCAAGTGAGGCGGACGAGTTCGAAAGCAGGACTGCAATGTCCTCAGGCCCGTATTCAAGTCCCTGAAGAAGGAGGGACGAGGCGACATAACCCAGACGCGCCATATCGTCCATCTTGAAGAATTTCATATCCTGGACCCCGAGGGACCTGTATTTTTCCCTGATGAATGCCGGGAAGTCATTCCCGAAGCCCTCCGCAGCGGCAACCCCGTTGTTCAATTCCACTCTGCGGACCGTCTCAAGCCTGAGCGGACCAGGACCGGAAATGCCTGTCCCGCAGGCAGATTCCTCCAGGCTCATCACAACTGCGGCATTGCACCCGCCGAATCCCGACGCGGTCTTGACACAATGCCTCATTTCCAGACTGCGGGAGGACGCGCTGACATTGACAGGGCAGGGTGTCCCGCAGGAGACGAATCCCGGAGTGCCCCACATCAGTCCGCTGCGCAGTTCCCTTGCACACAGGACGGCCTCAATCACCCCGCTTGCCCCGAGGGTGTGCCCTATGTAGGGCTTGAAACTCTGCACAGGGACATCCGAAAGCCCCGCAAGGGCAAGAGCCTTGGATTCCATCTCGTCATTATAGACTGTGGCAGTCCCGTGAAGGTCGGCGAAAGAGACATCCCCGGGGATTATCCCCGCCTGTGACATCGCGTCCCTGATTGCGAAATAAAGCGCGTCGCCCGTGCGGGAAGGTCCCGAGATATGGTTAGCGTCATCGCTGACCGAGCCTCCTGCAAGCAAGACAGACCCGTCGGCAGGGACGGATGAGATGAGGATGGCGGCAGCCGCCTCACCGAGATTCAGTCCGCAGCGGGATGCATCGTAAGGACGGCATATTTCCCCGCTCAAAGACTTGAACGAGGCAAAGCCGCTGACTATAAACT
The DNA here is from genome assembly GCA_051878235.1 of Candidatus Cryptobacteroides sp. Lineage (GTDB taxonomy): Bacteria > Bacteroidota > Bacteroidia > Bacteroidales > UBA932 > Cryptobacteroides. Next base: position 3,964 of record JBJEJS010000296.1, on the reverse strand, counting down.
CATTGAGGACATCAAACCCGACAACAAGAACATTGTCGTACTTTCCTGACAGAATCAGCCTGCGCGCCACCGCCAATGCGGTGACACCCGAAATGCAGGCATTGGATATGGTATATATGTCCCCGTCGGCAAATCCGAGAAATTTCCCCATCCTTCCGGAAGACTCCCACAGGAAAGCCCCCTGAGGAATCTCACAGTCCTCCCCCACTCCCTCAATCAGACCTATATTTCCTTTTGTCGTGGAAAATATGACGGCCTTCTTTTCCTCCAGCCCCACAGGGCTGCCTTCCAAAGCCCCCCGGGCCGCCCCGAGGGCGAACAGTTCAGCCCTTGTCCATTGCGGTCCGAACTCCACGGAAAGCCTGTCGCAGATTTCCTGAGGCACGACGGAGCACATCACAGGCACATCAGCCCCCTCAAGGTCCTTCATCAGACCACCCCTGGGAGCGACTGCGGAACGCCCTTCATCAAGAGCCTCCACAGTCCTGCCAGTCCCGATTCCGAAAGGAGAGACGATGCAGTCCGAAACGATATATGATTTCCTTTCCCCCATATCATTGAAGTCTTTTGCCCGACAGCCTCATTTCACGGCACATTCAATCAGACTGTGCCCGTACCCTATCCCGTCCGTGACATTGACAATCTCCAGACCTGCGCGGGCGATGTCGGCAGACAGGTCCTCCGTGCTGAACATCTTGCTGTTCCCGTTTGCCATAGCAGTGAAATACACGCTTGTCTGGGCAAGGTCGAAAGAGGCGGCAGGCCATTTCTGCCTGTCCCACAGGGTTTCCATTATGAAGACCCTTCCGTCCCTCGAAAGGGCTGAAGCGGCCCTTTCCAACAGGCTTACCACCTGGTCGTCCGAGAAGCAGTCAAGGAACTGGCTCATCCAGATCACATCGTGTCCTCCGGGAAGCGCGTTTGACGGATCAAGAAGGTCCATTCCCACCCCGTCAATCCTGTCGCCGCCCCTGACCGATGCGGTCTGTTCCCTCATCATAGCGATCTGCTGCGGAAGGTCCACTATGGTGACACGGACATCAGGGTCATATCCGACACACTTCACAGCCCATTTCCCCGTGTTTCCTCCCACGTCCATAAGCCTCGCCGGCTTGCGTGCGAACACTTTCGGGAGCACGGCGTCAAAAGCCCCGTCGGAATAGAAATGGTCGAAGCCGAACCAACTGCATTTCTGGACATCAGTCAGTTGCGAAAGCCCCTCATATATTGTCGGCCAGTCCCCGAGTTCCTTCAGCCCGGCAGGACGGCCCTCCCTCAAGGCCTCGTCCAGATGGAACATCCCCTTATAATTGATGTCGTGGTTGAAATCCACATTGACCTTCAGCATCGGGTCCGTCAGAAAGAACCATCCGACCTTGGAAAGGGAATACTTCCCGTCCTCGCGCAGGACGGTCCCCAAAGTAAGCGAGGACTCCAGAAGCACCTTGACGGCATATACGCCCAGCCCCGTCCCTGACGCGATCTCCTGAACGCTCTTCCTGCCTTCACGCAGCATATCGAATATTCCCTCCTTCATCATCACCCTCGTGATTTGGAACACGACGGGTCCGAAAGCGATGATATGCGCGAGTTCCTGCGCAGCCTTCGCCGACAGTTTGTCTTTCCTGTATCTGTCCATATTATCCTATATTCCAGAAATCATAATAGTTGAACCATTGGGCGGGGTATTTGCGAACGACCTCCTCCAAAGTCCTGACATAACTCTCAAGAAGGGCACCCATATCTCCCGTATTCACGGCCTCACGGAAAATGAAGCGGTATTTCCTGCCCTTTTCCCTCATAGCGAAATAGAAGACCACAGGGACACGGAGTTTGGCCGCGAGTATGAACGGGCCTGACGGGAAAAGCGCCTTGCGGCCCATAAAGTCCGCATTGGATACACGGTTGCCTTCCATATACCTGTCCCCCTGGAAACACACGGCCTCTCCCCTGGAAAGGGCCTCCCGAATAAGGAATATCCCCGAGATGTCCCCTTCCCTGACAGGGATGACCGCCACATCATCCTTTTGGGAATTGCGCTCCATCACATCCTTCACGGCATCCCACTCGTTGTCGAACATCACAATGTTCACCTTCGCCCCGTAACGGTCGGCAAAAGGGAAGCCCATCTGCCAGGAGCCGATGTGCGCCCCGATCATAACGACTCCCTTGCCCGCACGCACGGGAGAAAGTATCGCCTCGTGATTCTCGAATTCGTAGGAGAAGTCCTCCTGCATTCCTGTTTGTATGGCAAACCTGTCAATCAGCGACTTGCCGAAAGCGAAATACGAACTGAAAAGGAAAAGGAACGAACGGAAGCGCCCCATCCCGAGAATCCGGGAGGCATAGGTCCACGCGCTTTTGGTCTGGGAGGGGGCTGCGATGACGAAATAAGGCACCACAAGACACAAGAGGGCGTATGCAGGACCGAGGCCCAACGCCTTCAGAATCTTTATGAATATGGCATACCCCGTCCTGCCTCCCCGGGTCCTCCCGTCCCACTGCCTTTCCATAGCCTAATCCACATTTGCGTCAATAGCCTCACAGAGGTCCCCGAAAGTCCTGATCACGGCAAAGTCCTCCTTCTTCATCTTGAAACGGAAATATTTCTCGATGAGCACGACCATATCCACGAGATCAAGACTGTCAAGATCCAAGGTCTTCATAAGGGGAGCGTCATCGGCAAGTTCCTCCCTGTCAACCTCAAATTCCTCAACAAGTATATCTTTCAATTTAGCGGTTATCTCCTCTCTGTTCATAGCAAGGTTTAGATTATAATGACATAACCTGCAAATATAGCAATTTATTTAACATCCGACCGTCTCCCTCGCCTTCTCAAGGGCAGGAACTATGTGAGGGAATATATATTCTTCCCCTATTTCCTTGTCAACCCCGAATTTCCCGAGGGTCGCACGCACCTGCGGGGTGACACCCGAAAGGATGACGCGGATTCCCCTGCGCCCTGTCCTCTCGCAAAGGTTCCTGAGGTTTTTCACCCCTGTGGAGTCGATGAAAGGCACTTTCCTCATCCTTATGATGCGCACCTTCGTGCCGTCAGCACGCCTTGAGTCGAACTCCTCGAACTTGCTGGCAAGGCCGAAGAAGAAAGGCCCGTTGATTTCATATACCTCGACTCCTTTAGGTATGTCAAGGAACTCGGTGTCCTCCATCGAGGCCTTCTCGTCATTCTCCGTGGCGGCAACCCTGTCGGCGGCAAGGACAGAGATGGAGGAGGTCTCCATCACACGGCGCACGAAAAGCACGATGGCAAGGAGCACACCCACCTCGATTGCCACCGTAAGGTCCACAATCACAGTCAGGAAGAATGTTATGAGAAGGACTGCCACATCGGACTTGTCACCTTTCAGGAGATATTTGAATGTGCGCCATTCGCTCATATTGTATGCCACTACCACAAGGATGGCGGCAAGGCAGGACAGAGGGATATAGACCGCATAAGGCATCAGGAAAAGATAAATCAATAGCAGGACTGCGGCGTGGATGAGACCTGCCACAGGCGTCCTTCCTCCGTTGTTGATGTTGGCCATAGTGCGGGCGATGGCCCCTGTGGCAGGGATGCCTCCGAAAAGGGGCGTGATGATGTTTGCTATGCCCTGTCCTATCAGTTCGGTGTTGGAATTATGGTGCTTGCCCGTAACGCCGTCGGCGACCATCGCCGCAAGCAGGGACTCGATGGCACAAAGTATCGCTATGGTGAAGGCAGGTGAGACCAGTCCCTTGATTGTCTCGTAGTCGAACTCAGGTGCCACAGGCTTCGGCATAGGCAGGCCTGCCGCAAGTTCAGGGAACTTCGATCCGATGGTCGCGAACTCGATTGAGGAGAAGCGGCTCAGAAGTACGGAAGCGACTGTCCCGAGGATGAGCGCGATGAGCGATCCGGGGATTTTCTTTGTGACCTTGCCCCAAAGGATGATGACGGCAAGGCAGCCGACACTCATCAGGG
>JBJEJS010000295.1:0-9987 GCA_051878235.1 Candidatus Cryptobacteroides sp. | reverse complement strand
TACGACGAGTTCACCAACGGTACCCTCCTCAAGGAAGGCATCCCTTATATGGGCTCGCGTGAGAATGTGCGTCCGGGTGACCCGAAATACGAGGATGTCAACGGTGACGGCATAATCAACGATTCGGACCGTACTGTCATCGGAATCGGCCAGCCTCTTCACACGGGAGGATGGAACAACACCTTTGCCTTCTTCGGAGTGGACATAAGCATATTTATGAACTGGAGTTACGGAAACGACATATTGAATGCGAACAGGCTCGTCTTCGAGTATTGTGACGGTACCCAACTCAACCAGTTCGGCTCGATGCGCAATGCCTGGAGCCTTGAGCGCAATCCTGACAGCGACATTCCGAGGGCGGGCGCGAGCGGAATGGCCTACTATTCCTCAAGGGTTGTCGAGGACGGCTCCTTCCTGAGAATCAAGACCCTGACAATCGGCTACACCTTCCCGTCGAAACTTCTTGGCAAGGCGAAGATTTCCTCCCTGAGGCTTTATCTCACGGCGGACAACCTCTTCACTTTCACGAATTATTCAGGTCCTGACCCTGAGGTCTCCACGCGTAACAGCGTGCTTACTCCGGGCTTCGACTGGTCTGCCTACCCGAGGGCGAGGTCGCTCACAGGTGGCCTTTCAATATCATTCTAAAGGATTGTGGCGCTATGAAAAGAATATGTGTTGAAATGAAAAGAATAAAGCATACAGGTCTTCTGCTCTGCCTTTGCGCGGGACTGTCCGGCTGTCTGGAGAGAGAGCCGAACATCATCACGGAAGATCAGTTCTACACCAGCACTGAGGCGGCACAACTTGGTCTGAACGCCGTTTACGGTGTGCTGAACAGTTGGCAGCTCTATGGCTGCAACCTGACTCTGGACCTGAACTACAACAGCGACATCTCAATGTACCTCTCATCGACCAATGCTACAATGAAGGGTGCGTCGTTAGAACTGGATGCGAACTCGGCATCCGTCTCGGATCCGTGGATCTGGCTGTACAAGGGCATAGGAAACGCCAATGCCTTTCTTGAGAAGGTTGCCGGGACGGACCTTGACCCGGACGGCTCGATGGCTGCCCAGGCGAGGTTCCTGAGGGCCTGGTACCATTTTGTCCTTGCCCAGAACTGGCTTGATGTGCCGCTCAAGACCACCGCGACAGAATCCTATAAGGATGTCGAGTGCGAGGCCACCCCGCAGCACGAAGTGATGAAATGGGTCGTCAGCGAAATGGAGGCAATCCTGCCTGACATCACCCGGAGCCTTGAGCACGCACCTTCGGATGTGACGTGGACCACAGTTCACGGAATCCTCGGCCGAATCTACCTTTATATGGCCGGTGAAGCCGTCAGCGGAGTGACAGACGAGGAGAAGCACGAGTACTTCGGAAAGGCTGCGGAGCACTGCAAGACCGTCATTGACAGCGGTCTGCACAGGCTCAACCCTGACTACGAACAGATCTTCATCAACTACATCAGCGACAAGTACGACCACGAGTATTACGAGTCGATGTGGGAGGCGGACTTCTACGGAGACAGGTCTTCATCTTCGTACTGGGGAAACAGCCGCTGGGGCGAACTCAACGGCCTGAGATGTTCCGATGCCGACACGGACTATGCAAGCCACAATGTGAACTGGTCCTACGGCCTTTTCGGAAACACCTACTATCTGTGGGAACTGTATATGGAAGACGACCGCACGCCAAACGAGAGGGGGCTGTCCGTCATCACCGACAAGCGTCAGGACTGGAACATCCCGGGATTCACCTACAACGGGTCGAAGGATGTCACCTGGCTCTATCCTTACGGCGGCGACCCGACCGATTTCAGGAAACTCATCGCCGGGGTTGACAGGACTCCATACTACAATACGAACGACCCTTCTTCTCCGACCACCAACACCGACCCTACCTACAGTCCGGGAGGGCGCAACATCGGCAAGTTCCGCCGTGAGGTGCAGTATGAGGGAAGGAAGAACTTCAAGAGTATATGGACCGGTATCAATGTCCCTCTGCTTCGCTATTCCGATGTGCTTCTGATGTACGCCGAGGCCGTCAACGAATATGAAGGCAGGCCGAGCGAGGAACTTTATGACCTCATCCTTCCAATCAGGGAGAGAGCCGGAATCGAGACCCTTCCGTATGCAAGGTACAACACCTTCGATAAGTTCCGCCAGTTCATCCGTAATGAGCGCGCGAGGGAACTCTGCTTCGAGGGACTCCGCAAGCACGACCTCATCCGTTGGGGAATCTACCTTGAATCAATGGAATATGTCAGGGTGCTTGCCACCAATAATACGAAATGGGCGAATTCAAGTTCGGCAAAGAACTTCATCCTCCTCTCAAGCCGTATGAGCGAGAGGAACAATTATCTCCCTATTCCTTCGATAGAGCTCGCAGTGAACAAAAAATTGAAACAGAATCCATTATGGTAAATATGAATAAATCTGTCATATATGTGTTTGCCGCCTTGGCGGTACTGGCTTCGTGTCAACAGCAGAATATATCGCTTCCTGTGGATTTCAATGTCACTCTGGACGAGGACAATGTCTATCGTCCGGGCGAGATAGTCAGGTTCCGTTTTGAGGGTGATGCCGACTACATCACATTCTTCAGCGGTGAGCCGGGTCACGAGTTCGTCAACAGGGACCGTACCTCCATTCCGATGGAGCAGGTGCGCGGAGTGTCGATGGATATGCAGATCCAGCCTCTCTGGGGCTCGGGAGCACCTTCGATGAACACCCACAACGGTTTCCACGTCTATATCTCGAAGGAGTTCAAAGGTCTTGAGAGCGAGGACGGCCTGGAACAGAGGGAGGAACTGCGCAGGATGACGGAGGAGGGGATGTTCCCTCTTGATTATGAGGATGACAGCAAGCCTTGGAAACTCATCTGGAACGATGTTGACCTTGAGGGAACTCCGTACGACTGGAAATACGGGTGGGAAGGTGACCTGAAGGACTATGCCGAAAATTTCGCAATAGCCTTCCACTGGAAGCCATATACCCTCAATCTGACCAGAAACCAGAGGACCTACCACGTAAAGGGAAACATCAAGATGGACTTCGATAAGGACCAGTCGGTTTCCACAGCCTTTGCTGCAATCCCGTTCAATATCGTCACGATGAATGAGCAGGATCCGCCTCATCTGGGAGAAATCCCGAAGCAGCGCGGAGATTCCACTGCCATCGGTACCGTCAATTTCGGAAAGCCGGACTATGACATCAATTTCGAAGGTGCCGCCAGCAACTATCCGGGACTTGACTGGGAACTGGATGTGTGGTGCTTCTCCGATCCGATGAAACTGAACTCCGTCAGCAGCGACACCGGAGTCCAGATCAAGAGTATGTTGAACCCGATTATCACCTATGACCATATCTATGAGAAGCCGGGCACATACAAGGCCGTTTTCTACGGAGTGAACGACAACTATCAGGGCACGAAGACCGCCTACAGGGAGGTGACCGTAATAGTGGTTGACGACCCTCCTTTCTCTGAATAGCAATAATGAAACGGACCAGGAACATAGTCTGTTCCCTCATTGGGATTTTCCTTGCATTCTCCGCTGTAGGGGGATGCAGGGAAACTTTTCCTGCATACGATATCGAGTGGACGGAGATAACTGCCGACCCCGTGATTCAGCCTGGTCAGAGCAGAAGGCATTGGGGGCGCACCACAGGCTATTACGCCGGGGCCCTGATGGGCAACGGACTGCTCGGAGTCAATATGTACAAACTCCAGGACGGTGTTTACAGGCTGAATGTCGGAAGGAGTGATGTGACGGAGGCCCGTGAGAGTTTCAGCCTGTTCGGCAACGCACGGCTTCCGATTGGTTATTTCACCGTCACAACTGCCGGTGAGGTCCTGTCCGAGAGGATGAGGCTGTCGCTGTATGACGCACGGACTGAAGGCCTGTTCACGACTACTGAAGGAGAACTCGGATTCAGGACATACGTTCACGCCACCAGGGACCTTATTGTCTTTGAGGCTGACCCGAAAGGCGGAGAAAGCGCCTGGAAATGGGACTTTGTGCCTCAGGAGGCAATCAGTCCGAGGTATGTTTTCGGAAACAGACCGAAGCCGGATGAGGGTTATCTCAATGAAAACGGGCATTCCAACCCCGCCCCTTACCGCATCACGAAAGATGGTGTGGAATGTCTTGTTCAGCCTCTTGCCGCAGATTCCACTCTGACAGTCATTGCGCGCCATTATGTCGTTGCGTGGGCTACCCGGGGAAACAGGACAGTCGCGACCGTCTCTCAGGAAGTCTCAGAGTCCGATGCCGTCGCAAAGGCCGTTCAGACGGTACTTTCCGGATTGTCCGGGAATCCCCGCCGTCTGGAGTCGGAGCACAGGCAGTGGTGGCACGACTACTATGCCGGGGCCGCTTGCCTCACCTTCCCTGACAAGGAAATTGAGAAATTCTACCTGACGCAGTACTACAAATTCGCCTGCTGCACACGGCCGGGAAAACCTGTAGTGGACCTTCAGGGTGTCTGGCCGACGGTTGACACCCCTTGGCCTGCCATCTGGATGAATCTGAACATCCAACTCACCTACAGTTGGCTGACCAAGGCGAATCTCGGAAGTTTCGCCCAGCCTCTCTGGGACGGCCTCTGGGAAAACCGGGAGAATCTCCGCAGGAATGTGACCGATGTCCCCGGCCAGGAGGGCTGGACCGACAGTATGGTCCTTCCGAGGGCCTCGACCTACGATTTTTATGACCCTCTCCTGCCGGAACTCGTCCAGAAAAACTGCTATGAGGTGGGCAATCTCATCTGGACCCTGTTCTACTGGTGGCAGCAATGCCGGGCATACGGTGATGACCTGCAGATGACGGAAAGGCTTTTCCCTCTTCTGAAGTCCGCCGTCAATATGTTCTTCCACATAAGGGTGCAGAATCCGGACGGGACTTATTCCCTTCCGTCAACCGCTTCTCCTGAATATTTCTCCGACAGGGAAATAGGACCAAATTCCAACTACGACCTTGCTAATCTCCGCTGGGGATTGACCACATTGCTGGAAATCAATGACCGCTATGCCCTTGACGACCCTCAGGCGGCCCAATGGAAGGACTTCCTTGAGAAACTTCCTGAGTTCGGCTGCGACAGGAAGACCGGCTTCAAGGTCAGCGACCGCTATGAGTTTGAGAATACGACACACCGTCATTATTCCCATCTTTTTATGATATATCCTTACCATTTCCTTGACTGGTCCGACCCTGAGGACGCCGCGATGATGCGTCTGTCTATTGACAGATGGAACGGTGACACGGGCTACTCCCTCACAGGCAAGGCCTCGATGCTGGAGTCAATGGGCGACGGAGACGGAGCCCTTGTCCTGCTGAAGAAGTTCCTGAAGGAATGGGTCAGGCCGAACACCCTGTACAGCGAGTCCGGACCTGTGATTGAGACTCCTTTCTCCGCGATGTGCGCCTTTGAGGAAATGTATCTTCAGGATTGGGGAGGAATCATCCGCATCTTCCCTGCCTGTCCGTCAGAGTGGAAAGACTGCTCGTTTTCCGGAATGAGGGCCGACGGGGATTTCCTCATCGGAGCCGAGCGCAGGGACGGAAGGACCGTCTGCGTCACCGTCCGGAGCGGGTGTGGAGGTCTGTGCCGGCTTCAGGCCGATGGGGAACTGCTGGAATTCGAAATGTCCCCGGGTGACATCTAGAAAATATCTTTTCCTGTAAGATAAGAAGAAATAAATATTAACAACTGAATGATTCCATTTATGAAAAAAACGGTATTACTGGTTACAATAGCCGTATTCGTCTCTTTCCTGACCGCCTGCTCCCGCCCTGACTACAGGGTCTGTGCCTTCATCTGGCCTTCCTGCCACGATGATTCCCTTGCCCACGAACTTCTCTGGCCTGCAGGCGAGGGCGAATGGGAAATCATCCGCCAGGCGACTCCCCGTTTCGAGGGACATTACCAGCCGAAACGCCCGCTTCTGGGCTACGGCCACGATGATGATCCGCAGGTTGTGGAGCAATGGATCCAACTGGCCCTTGAGCACGGGGTCAACACCTTTGTCTATGACTGGTACTGGTATCTGGACCAGCCTTTCCTTGAGGGGGCGCTGAATGACGGCTTCCTGAAGGCTCCGTCCAACCGCAAGATGGATTTTTATGTGATGTGGGCCAACCACGATGTGAAGTCCAACTACTGGAACTGCTACAAGAATGCAGGTGACGAGAGCCTGATGTTCTCCGGAGCGGTGACTCCGGAGCAGTTCCACAAAATCGCGGAGAGGCTGATCAGCCGGTATTTCCACCTCCCGAACTATGCAAAGACCGACGGAAAGCCGATGTTTATGATCTACGATGTGGACAAGTTCCTCAAAACCTACGACGGAGATGAACAGGCTGCCGCAGCCGACCTGGAGTGGTTCAGGCAGCGCTGCGTCGAGGAGGGTCTCGGAGGACTTTACCTTCAGTGCTCCCTTTGGGGGAATGCGATCTATTATGACAAGCCATACGCGGAGAAAGCCGCAGGCCTTGTACGCCGTCTTGGCTTCGATGCCGTCGCCACTTACAATATGTGCGGAAAGGACCTTGACTATCCGGCTTTCGGACGGAAAGCGGTAAAGGGCTGGAGCCTCTGGCAGGAACTCCTCGGCGATGTCCGCTTCTATCCGACCGTGTCGATTGGTTGGGATGACACCCCGAGATTCCCTGCAAAGGGCCAGGAGGATGTCGTACGCTTCGACCGCACACCTGCGGAATTCGGGAAAATCCTCTCGAAGGCGAAGGACTATGCCGACTCGCTGTCCGCCGTCCAGGACAAAATCGTTTACATCAATGCCTGGAACGAATGGGTCGAGGACTCCTACCTCCTCCCTGACGAGGTCTATGGCTACGGCTACCTCGAAGATGTGCAGAAAGTTTTCGGAAATATGAAATATTGAATAAAAACTGTGTTTATGAAAAGATTTATTTTCGCAACCCTTGCCATAGCCGCAATGGTTGCCTGTACAAGGGAACAGCTCCCTTCGGAGGAGCCCGGGTCGGAGCAGACTGATTATGTCCCGGGCGGTCCTGTGACTTTCACGGCATCCCTTCCTTCCGATTCAAAGACATTTGACAGTGACGGAAAGGTCACCTGGGCTACTACTGACTACATTTTCATCGGGACGGACAAGGCGGACCTTGTAGTAACATCCCCAGACGGAATTGTTACTGTTTCAGGTGGCGCAATGGTCTGCCTTGCCGATGCCACGATTTCCGCTGACAAAAAGACCGCCACTTTCACTGTCACCGGACTTCCGGAGGATGCTGAGAAATATTATGCCGTGGCGACTGAAAGGGGAGACAGGTTTGTGATTCTCTGGAAAATAACGACAAACGGGGGGGTCATACCGAGTTCAGGCAGATTAAAGGGAATGAATGGCCAAACCAAGCACCATTTGGCTGTGGCATCCTGCACTCCTAAGAACACTGCGATGACATTCAGCAATGCCGGTTGCATTGTCAAATTTACCAATCCTGAGAGTAAAATCAAGAAGATAGAGCTTCAAGGTGCCAATGGTGAGAATATCATCGGTAATTTTGAAATCAATGCAGAGACCCTTGCTGTTTCACAGAGAAGTGACAATGCTGCCGCTCCGATATCATATAACTACACAAATTCAGGCGAAAACTACATTTTCCTTGCCCCTGGATTGGAACTTACCAAAGGTCTGCTGATCAACGCATATTCCGACAATGACGGCACTAAACTTTTTGGAACCTACAACACCAAGGCTCTCACAACCACTCCCGGCAAGATGTACGATCTCGGAGACCTTCATAAAAAGATTGACTATTTCGACCAATATGCAGGTTGGGAGGCCGGAAGTAACATTGTTGTCGGTGACAAGACTTACAACAAGGCTACTTTTGGAGGTAAAGCGTATCATATAACATCAACAAGTTCAGCTAGTCAGGCATCATACGATGGCGCAATTTTCTTTGTTGATCCTGATCAGACCATCAATTTTACACAACTCGGGGGATCCAAAGAGGATATTGAGGTCGTTGTAGTCGGCAATACCAGAGGGACGCGTTCCAAAATTACTCTTTCAGGTGACGGAAGCGGTACATCAAATTGTATGGGATATAAGGTCGCGATGAAAAATGTGGAGATTACCTATGGTGACTCTGGACTTAAACTTTTCAGAACATACGGTGACAGGAATATGGGATATCTTGTCCTGGATGATTGTCGTCTGAACTATGGCTGTTGTTTCCTGCAAGGCCAGTTCGTCGAAGATTTCCAGATTGTCAACAGTGACATCTGCTACGACAATTCGGTTCAGTATAATCCTACAGATAAAAATGACAAGGTCCCTATGATGGTTAATCCCGCTGAGGGAACGGGGACTAAAATCAAACTTGAAAACAATGTTTTCTACTCCTCATCGTTCAAGGAGATGTGCATCATTGGAAGTAGCACATTGTTGAATACAAGTGTGACTTATAGCAATGTTATAATTTCAAACAACACATTCTATAATGTGGCATTGTATGATCCGAACAAAGCAGCATTCGTGAATCTTGCCGATGTCACCTCTTCGCTTAGTATCAAGAACAATATCGTCTATGCTCCTTCAGAGAGTCAGGACCGTGCAATGGTCTTTGTCAATACTCCTAACTCAACCGGCATCAAGGACAGGTCGTCTATCTCAGGTAACAAAATCAATGTCTTTATACAGACCAATGGCTGTCCTTGGGGCTCCTTTGTAATATATTCAGGAGGTAAAATCTGGATACTGACTGACAGCGCCCTTACTGAGGACCCTTTCACATCATTCAACACAACAACAGGAGAATTTGTCAAAAGTGAAACTTATGCCGGAGTCGGCGCAACAAGATAAATATGAAAGATATGAGAAAAATTGGATATATCGCCCCTCATATCGACGAGGTGGCATTGGAACAGACCGGAGCGATTCTCTCCGGCAGTCAGTTTGACGGCACAGGCACCCAGTCCGACTACAGGTACAGGGATGCCTGGGGAAATGGAGGAATGGGTGCAGGAACATCCGACTATGATGTTGAAGAATTGTAATTTTTGGAAGATATGAAAACGACATACAAAATCCTGCTGCTTGCCGCAGCACTGTCCCTTTTCTCCTGCACGAAAACCGAGCAGACCGGACCTGAAGAGGTGATCCTGAGCGACGAGGAACTGACTTTCAGTCTCAGCATTGCCGAGACCGGGACAAAGGCTTATTCTCCAATAGGAAGAGTCACCTGGACCCCGGGTGATGTGATTTTCATCGGTACTGACAAGGCAGATGTGTCGATGAATGGTGTTTCTTACGATGATGGAGTGCCTGCAAATGGTGCGAGGGTCACCCTGACTGCCGAGGACATTTCAGAGGACGGCCGGACAGCGACCATCAAGGCTTCCGGTTTGCCGGAAGGTGCGACAACATATTATGCCGCAGCCGTTGACCAAGCCAAAAAATTTTGGAGCATAAACACATTCGGAACAGTTACCACGGGAAGAAGTTGGGGTGCTGGAACCCGTGACGGAGAATATCCTCACGTCGCAGTGGCATATTGTGATGCTTCTGAAAATATGACCCTCAATTTCAAGAATGCCGACTGCATCCTGCATTGGAGTGACAAGAGCGGCACTATCCGAGGTTTGAAAATTAAGGGAAAAAACAATGAGAAGGTACATGTCCAGTTTACATATAGAGCCACTAATGATGACATTGGAATTGGTGCGGATATGCCTACTGGTGCAGACTGCTATAACAGCGTGATGTTGAGCACTGTTCCTGATATGTACTGTATGCTGGCTCCGGGATTGTCTTTCCCTGAAGGTCTCATCCTTGAGGCCTACAGCAATGCCAATCTCGGTGAGAGTGACAAACTCGGTTATGCCGTTACGCCTAAAATCACCACCGAGGCCGGTCTTTTCCTCGACCTTGGTGACATCAGTGCGCGCCTGACAAACACGGCTCCGCTTGCGACTGTCACTGTGGGCTCCACTGATGCAT
>JBJEJS010000294.1:0-2019 GCA_051878235.1 Candidatus Cryptobacteroides sp. | reverse complement strand
GAACCTTGTCCTCCTTGTGCGGACGGAATTTCCAGTTCTTCATCCTGACGATGATCTGGGCATAGGAGGCACCCTGTCCCGAAAGCATTCCGTAACCTGCCACGCTTGAACGGAGTTCGATCTGTCCCAGGTCGTCCAGACGGCTGTTGACCTCATTAAGAATCTCCTCGGTGCGTGAGAGGGATGTGCCCGGGGCGGTGGATATGTCAATCATTATCGTCCCGAGGTCCTCGTCAGGCACAAGTCCCGTCTTGGTGGTGCCGAGGAAGAGGACGAACAGGGCTATGAAGGCTACGACTATGCTCCACATCGCCCATTTCTTGCGTATGAAGAAAAGGACCCCGTATTTGTACTTGTCAACCACAGCGTTGAAACCTGTTGTGAAGACCTTGCGGAAACGGGCGGAGAAATTGTCCACCACCTCGCCATCCCCGTTGGTGTACGGCTTCATCAGAAGGGCGCAGAGGGCAGGCGAGAGGGTCAGGGCGTTTATTGCCGAAAGTCCGACCGCAACCGCCATCGTGATTCCGAACTGCGTGTAGAAGATTCCCGAAGTTCCTCCCGTCATTGCCACAGGGATGAACACCGCCATAAACACGAGGGTAGAGGTGATGATCGCTCCAGTGATTCCGCCCATTGCGTCATTGGCGGCGTGGTAGGAGGACTTGTATCCCGCATCGAACCTTGCCTGCACCGCCTCCACGACGACGATGGAGTTGTCCACCACAGTACCGATTGCCAGCACGAGGGCGAAGAGGGTAAGGAGGTTGATGGTGAAGCCCGCCACAGCCATAAAGGCGAATGTGCCGACGAGGGAGACCACAATGGATATGGTCGGGATGAGCGTGGCCCTGAAATCCTGGAGGAAGAAATACACCACCAGGACGACGAGGATGAAGGCGATGATGAGGGATTTGAACACTTCCTTCATTGAAGCGAACAGGAAGTCGTTCACACTCATCATAGTGTCAATCACCATATCCTCAGGAAGGTCCTTTCTGGCCTCCTCTATGAGCGCGTCAATCTCGTTCACGACCTCGGTCGCGTTCGAGCCCGCCACCTGGAAGACCATCGTCTGGATTCCCGGATGGTCGTCGGTCTTGGAACGGTAGCCGTAACTCTCGACACCCAGTTCGGTCCTTGCCACATCCTTGAGCCTGAGGATCTCCCCGTCAGGAAGGGCCTTGATGACAATCTCACCGAACTCCTCAGGGGTCATAAGCCTTCCCCTGTATTTCATCACATATTCGTGCGACGAGCCTGAATTCTCACCGAAAGAGCCCGTTGCCGCCTCTATGTTCTGTTCCGCAAGGATCCCGGTGATGTCGGACGGGATGAGGTTGTGCCTTGACATCGCTGCGGGGTCAAACCAGATGCGCATACTGTACTGGTCGGACAGAAGGACCACATCTCCCACACCCTTGATACGCTTGATCTCAGGCTCGATGTTAAGTTTCATATAGTTGGCGAGGAACTTCGTGTCGTAAGTCCCCTTAGGGCTGTGGAGGGCGACGATTTTCAGCATACTCGTCTGCCTCTTCACCACGGTGACACCGATTTTGGTGACCTCTGCTGGCAGGGAGCCGGTCGCCATCGAGACCCTGTTCATCACATTTACCGTCGCCATATCAGGGTCGGTCCCCTGACGGAAATAGACATTTATGGTCACATTTCCGCTGTTTGTGGAGGTGGATTTCATATAGTCCATATTCTCCACACCGTTGATGCTCTCCTCCAGAGGGGCGATGACGGACTTCTGGATGGTCTCCGCACTCGCACCCGGATAGGATGTCATCACCATCACGGTCGGAGGCGCGATGTCAGGATATTGCTCAATCGGAAGCGTCAGCAGGCCTATGATGCCCGCAAAAAGGATGACAACCGAAATGACAGCCGAAAGTATCGGCCTGTCTATGAATGTTTTTAGAGTCATATTGCCAAACCTCCTTTTCCGCTACCGGCTGATTGAGACGCCCTGGCCGTCACGGACCATACCGACACCCTCGGCTATTATCACAT
>JBJEJS010000293.1:0-2020 GCA_051878235.1 Candidatus Cryptobacteroides sp. | reverse complement strand
TCCGGAAGCATTGCCTTCACGAACCCGCCTCTTTTTACTGCTTTATGCCTTCCGGCTCTGAACACCTGCCGGAGGATGTCCCCACGGACCAGGTCGCAGATTTTCGGGGATTTCTCCGAGGCCGACGAGTACAGGGTGCCGTGCCAGGCGGTGCAGATGTATTTCGGAGCCGAATTGTACTCACTGATTTCCTCCGGGGTCATCTCCACAAGTCCCATCGCCGTGCACCAGGCCGTGTAGGGCTCGGGAGTGACAACCTTTCTCCAGTAAATCTCTTCATCCTTGATTTCCACGATGGTTCCCATCAGTGCCTGTGTGCCGAGTTCTGCGGCGTAGTCCGGAGCTTCCCTCAGGAAATTCACAGACAGGTTCACCACGGCATATCGCCCTGGGTTTCCATCCGGTTGCACCGCCGCAGTCCCTTCGGAGCCGGTCTGGCCGGCCGCCTCCACTGATGTCTGGCCGGCCGCCTGATGACAAATCACGGCTGACAATAGGATTCCGAGGGTCGTCATTTGGAATATGTTTATTATTTTTGCGCCCATAATTCCCGATTTGTGTAAAAACGAGGCAAATATAGTGAAAAGATACAACACTTTTGCCGGATATTTCCGTGAGAAATACGGAGAGCGGCTTCAGAAACTGGTGATTGACGCCGGTTTCACCTGTCCCAACCGCGACGGGAGGGTCGGCAGGGGAGGCTGTACCTACTGCGACAATGCCGCGTTCCATCCGGGCTACAGCACTGCGGGGAAGCCTCTGCTCAGGCAATTGGACGAGGGAATAGAGTTCCATCGGGTAAGATACAGGAGGTCAATGCATTATCTTGCATATTTCCAGTCCTATTCAAACACCTACGCTCCTTTGGAGCGGCTGAAGACACTTTACGGCGAGGCCCTTTCCCATCCAGAGGTGGCCGGCCTTGTCATCGGAACCCGCCCGGACTGCGTGGACTCCCGGGTGCTGGACTATCTGAAAGATCTTGCGGAAGGTAGGGCTATCCCGTTGTGGAACAGGACATTGGCGGACGGAAGGACATTGGCTGCACCGATAGTCATAGTGGAGTACGGCATAGAGTCGTGCTATGACAAGACCCTTGAGCGGGTGAACCGCGGTCACGATTTTCTCGCCGCGAGGCAGGCGGTTGCGATGACCGCTGAAAGAGGGATTCCTGCGGGAGCCCATTTTATGCTGGGATTGCCTGGAGAAACCCGGGAGATGATGCTGGAGCAGTGCGCCCTCATCAATGAACTCCCGCTCCTGTCCGCAAAATTCCACCAGCTTCAGATTGTCAGGGGGACGCGGATGGAAAGGGAATTTGAGGAAAGGCCGGAGGACTTCGTCACCTTTACCCTGGATGAGTACATAGATTTCTTTGTGGACATCCTTGAAAGGCTCCGTCCCGGCCTGAGGATTGAAAGATTCGTCTCTGAAGTGCCTCCGAGGTTCGTCAGCCGCACTCCCTGGGGTCTAATCCGCAATGCTGAAATCCTCCGCCTGCTCGACGCGAGGCTGGAGGAAAGGGACACCTTCCAAGGCCGTCTTTTTGACGGTAATGGAATATAATATATTGTTAATAAAATATATAAATATATATGTACTTTGTAGAAAAGACAATTGAGGTGGCGGGATGCCACCGCCTGAATCTGCCGTATCCGAGCAAGTGCACCAACCTGCACGGGCACAACTGGGTCATAACCATATATTGCAAAGCCGAGAGGCTCAATGACGAGGGTATGGTCATCGACTTCACCCTTGTTAAGGAGAAAATCCACGGTTACCTTGACCACGGGAACTTCAACGAGCTCCTTCCGTTCAATCCGACCGCGGAGAACATAGCCCGCTGGGTGACGGAACAGATTCCTTGCTGCTACAAGGCGCGTGTGCAGGAGTCTGAAGGCAATGTCGCCATATATGTCGCTGATTCGGAACAGGCCTCAGGAGGCTCCGAATGTTAGATATTCCGTTGATGAATATTCCGTAAATAAATGAGAATCAACGAAATATTTTACTCCGTCCA
>JBJEJS010000292.1:0-10041 GCA_051878235.1 Candidatus Cryptobacteroides sp. | reverse complement strand
CGGGGAGGGTGCCGACGAGATTTTCGGAGGTTATCTCTATTTCCACAAGGCCCCGTCCGCACAGGCTTTCCACGAGGAGACCGTGCGCAAACTCTCAAAACTCTACCAGTATGACTGCCTGAGGGCAAACAAGTCCCTGGCGGCGTGGGGCGTGGAGGGCAGGGTGCCTTTCCTTGACAAGGAGTTCCTTGATGTCGCAATGAGGCTCAATCCGCAGGCAAAGATGTGCCCCGGGAAGACGGTCGAGAAGAAGATTTTGAGGAAGGCTTTTGAGGATATGCTGCCAGAGTCCGTCGCGTGGAGGCAGAAGGAGCAGTTCTCCGACGGTGTAGGCTACAATTGGATTGATTCGCTTAAGGCTGTGGCGGAATCGTCCGTCAGCGATGAGCAGATGGCAAATGCAGCCGAGAGATTCCCGATAAATCCGCCTATGAACAAGGAGGAATATTGTTACAGGCGGATTTTTGAGGAGCATTTCCCAAGCGATTCCGCAGCCAGGAGCGTCCCGAGCGTCCCGAGTGTGGCGTGCTCATCGGCAGTCGCCCTTGAATGGGACGAGGCGTTCAAGAATCTGAACGACCCGAGCGGACGCGCCGTGGCAGGGGTCCACAATGAGGCTTACTGATTTATTTTGGAAGATGGAAGACCTCGGAAAGTTCGCGCATCTGCTCTGGGGTCATTCCATCGGGCTCGAATCCCATATTCTTCGCGCTGATGTAAATCTGTGCCGCCTTGTTCAGGACATCCACCTGGTCGAAGGCTGACATCACATCCGTGTCAACGGCGAATATGCCGTGCTTCTCCCACATCACCACATCATAATCCTCGTCAATGGTCCTGATGGTGGCCTCGGCAAGTTCCACGCTGCCTGCAAGCATATATGGGACCATTCCCAATCCCCTCGGGCAGAATGCCTTGGTCTCAGGAATCATCGACCAGAGCAGGTTGGTGGCAACATCCTTACCCATATAATAGCGGTTGTGGGTCATCGCCACAAGTTCAATCGGATGGGTGTGGAGGGAGGCCTTATATGGTGAGCCCTTGGCTATCAGGTAGTTGTGCACACTGAGATGGGACGGGAGTTCAGAGGTGGGCATCACAGTCCTGTCGGCGACAATCTCATAATGGGCACAGTCATCCGTTATCCTGATGATAGAGCCGTTTGCCATCGGGTCACGGGCGAGGTCACGCATACGCTTCTGAGTGCCCTTGCAGTAAAACCAGCAGCCTTTCAGATGAGGCAGGGTCACCCCTATCGGCAATTGGGAAGTGATGGCGGGAAGATCCCTCATCTCATCGGTTATATGTTCCGTCACATTCACAGTGATGTTTCCTCCGTTTCTTTCCGCCCAGCCTTTCATCCAAAGGTAACCTGCGGTTTCGGCAACCTGCCATACGGTTGCCGACAGGGCTTCGCTGTATTCGAGTATAGATTTCATATGTGTTTTATATATTTTCTTGTCCATATATGTCCTGTATATTAAGGAATATGGAATATTCCTCATTCCGGGCGGCCTTCGGCTCATATACCGTCAGTTCAACCGAGGCGGCAGAAATCTCCCTCATCTTGTCCAACAGGGATGGGGTGTCGTCCGTATGTATTTCTCCGTCATCCACGACCTGATCGGGGATCGGATGCCCGGTCGGAGCCGGGCATGACGATGAAGGAGCCGGGCATGACGATGAAGAAAAAACACCGGCGGCCTTGGCCTGAATGAGGGCATTGCCCATCGCCGTGCCTTCGACAGGACCGCAGACGACGGTGATTCCGAGGCAATCGGCAAGGTACTGCATCAGGAAGGCGTTCCTTGAGCCTCCTCCAATGACATTCAGGGTCCTGACAGGCTCCGGAGCGACCTTCGAAAGGGACTCGATGACCTGACGGCACCTGAGGGCAAGGCTGCGGAAGATGCAGCGGCAGTACTCGGCTGGTGATGACGGAGGAGTCTGGCCTGTGGCACGGCAGTAGGAGTCTATCGCATCGGTCATAGAAGCAGGATGGGCAAAACATTCCGCATCAGGGTCTATCACTCCCGGATAATCCACCGTGTCTGCCAGGGCGACAAGTTCACCGACGGATTCAGGGGCATCCCTGAAGTCCTTTCGCGCCTGTTCGAAAATCCACATTCCGCAGATGTTCTTCAGGAAGCGCACTGTTCCTTCCACTCCCCCTTCGTTGGTGAAATTCTCACTGTAACTGAATCCGTTGATTACAGGCTCCGGTGTCTCGATTCCCAAGAGCGACCAGGTCCCGCAACTGAGGTAGGCGAAACCGCGCCCACGGGCAGGGACCGCTGCCACCGCCGAGGCTGTGTCGTGTCCCGCGACAGCAATCACCTTGACCGCTCCCAGTCCCGTCTCCCTGCGCACCTGCTCAGACAAAGTCCCGATGACTTCCCCTGGACGGACCATCCTTCCGAATCTCTCCCTCGGCAGTCCGAGGACAGAGAGGATGTCAGGGTCAAATTCCCTGGTGAAGGCATTGAGCATCTGGGAGGTGGAGGCTATGGTATATTCACAGACGGTCTCGCCTGTGAGCATATATGCAAGGGCATCCGGGATGAAAAGTATCTTGTCGGCAGCCTCAAGGGCGCTGCATCCGTTTTCGGCAAGGGTATCCAGATTGAACACCGTGTTGAAATTCATAAACTGGATGCCTGTCTTCCCGTACAGGTCCTTCGATGACATTTTCCTGAAGAATCTCTCCTGTGCTCCGTCCGTGTGGGGGTCACGGTAGCAGTACGGCAGGCCGAGCAGTTGTCCGTCCTTTCCGAAGAAGGCCACATCAACACCCCAGGTGTCGATTCCAATCGAATCAATGGCAACTCCCCATCCGGAAACGGTCTTCAGCCCCTTCAATATTTCATTGTAAAGGAGTGGCAAGTCCCAGAAGAGATGCCCCCCTAAAGGAATCATAGGATTTTCAAATCGGGTCACCTCGGTCATTTTCATTGATTTGCCGTCAAAGGCGGCGAGGATTGTCCTTCCGCTTGTGGCGCCGAGGTCCACCGCAAAAAAATTTTTTTCTGTCATCAGTTTCAGTTGTTATGATTGCAAATATACATCAGTTCTTGATTTATTCTCCTTTGTTTTTTGGCAAATACCCATATTTATTGTCATATTTGGGCTTCACCCATATATACGCTTTGTCTCGGCATAGCCAAAAATAAATTTTGTCTCTGCCCTCGACTTCTGCTATATTTGCATATTGAAAAAGAGGAGTTTATAATATTTTAGAGATGACAGGCAAGAACTTGTGCAGAATCATAATGGTCTGCGCCGCCATTCTCGGTGCGGCATCCGCCGCGCGGGCACAGGAATTCCAGAAAAAGACAATCAGGCACGGAGGGATTGAGAGGGAATACAGGCTTTTCGTCCCCGACAGCCTTGCACAGGAAAGGCCGTTGGTGATAATGCTGCACGGATATGGCGGAAAAGCGGAGAACTACCGTCCTGAAATGACGGAAACGGCACGGAGGAATGGCTTTGCACTTTGCGTGCCCCAAGGATGGAAGGACCCCAAAGGGAAGAGCGGATGGAATGTCGGATACCCCTCACAGGAAGGGATGAAGACGGACGATGTGGATTTCATCTGCGCGTTGAAAAGACGCATTGTGAAGGACCTTGGATTAAACAAGAACAATTGTTTCCTCTGCGGGATGAGCAACGGAGGTGAGATGTGCTATCTGACGGCGCTTTCAAGACCCGATGAGTTCACCGCCTACGGCTCAGTCGCAGGACTCACATTGGAATGGTTTTACAGAAAATACCCTGCACGCAATGCCGTGCCGTTCCTTGAGGTGCACGGTGACGCGGACAGGACATCACTATGGGAAGGAGATCCGCAGAACACGGGAGGATGGGGAGAGTACATTGCAGTCCCCATCGCCGTAGGCAATCTGGTGACAGCCGCGAAATGCACACATTGTGAAGACATTGAACTGCCGCTCATCCGCAACAAAGTCATTCTGCACCGCTATCTGGGCGGTTGCAGTGCCTGGGAAGGCGGCCCTGAGACCGAAGTCCGTCTCTACGAAATCCAGGGCGGGAGACACAGTTGGGCCTTAGATGATTTCGACACCTGTTCAGCCATCTGGGACTTCTTCAGGATATATCTCAGATAGACCCCGTCACCATACCCCAAGGGTGTCGTCATCCCTGTCGAAGACACAGTCCATTCCGGCAACCCATTTGAACTTGTAAATGTTATAGTTCTTGTACGGGCCGCTGAAGATGATCGGGCCGTCAAAACTTGACAGGGCGGTGTAATAGGTATGCCCCTCCTCGAAAAGGGTATGGCTTGTGCCGTCTCCGATACCGTCATTATTGTGGGCATACATTCCGTAGAATATGTTCGCTTCGCCGTTTTCCTGCAATGTCTTGAAACGGCTGATGAAATAGTCTCCAGGAGTCGTGACCTTGAGGACATCCCTAAGATGGACGCTGTCAACGGTCTCCCCCACCCAAGGAAGGAAGAAGTTCAGGTTTCCTGAAGTGTCAAGCGGATAGATGTAATCCCAAGTCCCATTGATGCGGTATTCAAACCATACCTCTATTTCGCTCGACACCTTTGTGTGGATTGTCTGAAGGATAAGGTCTCCGCAAGGCGAATTAGTCTTAGGGTCAACGACAAAGCCATATATCCAGTAGTCGGTGTCAGGCTTGAGGTCATTGAAGAAGTAATCCTGCTCCACATACTGGAGGCTGTGGCTGGAGAATTCGGCGATATGGGGCTCACCTTTCAGAAGGTGCTCATATCTCCAGTTGATATAATTCTTGTAGGCTAAATCCAGCGACAGGGTCTTGAACTGTTTTTCCATACTGAGAGGGTCCACCCCCTCGCGGGCCTCCTCTGCCGCAACATAGAAATAGGCATCCTTGTCAGTGCGGAAATAAGCCTCGCAGAATCCTGCGCTCACCTGCCTTATCTCCAAAGTGAGAGTGACATCCTTGGTATTATAGACCGCTTCGGTCGAACAGGCTGCGGCAAGAAGCGCAACAAACGGAATAATCGGAACAATTCTTCTCATAATCATTCTCCTTCTTCTTTAAGCCAGGTCTTTACTGACAGGATGAACCTCAAGGCAGTCTGGGTGTGCGAGCCGTAATACCCGAAATTGTACTGGATGTTGGCATCGGCCCATTTTGTCTTGGCCTTCGAGGCATTTATGAACGGAACGACATCGTCTTCCATTGAATGAAGCATATAGACAGGTGCGGAAGGGGTCCAGTTGAGAGCGAGTACCGAATTGGCACTCAAAGCCTTATACAGTTCAGAAACCTCTTCACTGGTCCTGTCGAGCCCCTTTTCGGTCAAGATGTCGCTTGTGTGTGTCGTCCCCATCATCGACTTCAACTGCGCCACCGTGTAGGATTTCGAATTTATCCATTTGTCAAGATTGTCCATCAGCCAAGGCTGGAGGAAATCATTCATATCCAGATTGAGGCCGTTCCCGATGAACATACCCTGGATGACCATAGGGATGGCCGCAGGGATGTTCACATTGTCAGACTCGATGAAATTGTTGTAGGTCGCCCTCACATCGTATGGACCTCCGCCTGAGAAGACCTGCCTCACCAGACCGGTCTTTCCGATGACATCTTCGATGAACCACAGAGTTCCCATCGTGACTGCCCCTCCCTGTGAATATCCCATCAGATATATGTCATCGTACTGTGGGGCATATTCGGTGTTCTTCAAGAATTCCCTGACCGCATAGTACATCATATAGACATCAAGGGCCTGCTGTTGGAGGACAAGATAAGGATGCACCCTGTCGGAATCGACTCCGAAACCCTCGTAGTCAGGGAAGATCATCGCATATCCCATATCCGCGATGAGACCCTCCAAGGGGAAACAGTTCGAAGGGGCCTCGAAATTCGCGCCTATCGTATAATGGCTGACGACGATATATCTCTTCGGCTTGCGGCTCTTAGGAAGAAGCAGCTTCCCCGACAAGGTGGTGCACTCTCCCGTCTCAAGGTCATAGGAATTATAAGTTCCCGCCACCTCGATCACCTTTCCCTTGTTGTTGTAGTCCAGAAGGTCCGCGAGTATTGTAGTCATCGGGACAGAGGTTGTCTTGGTGGCTGAAAGGTCCTCCTCCCATATATGGCAGTCCTTCGGAAGACCGTCCTCCAGGTCGGTCACCTTTGAGGAGATGACTTTGAATACGCTGTGGTCTGCCCCGTCCAGTTTGCTGAAATCAATGAAATCCATTTCTCCACGGGAGCAGGAAGACAGGGCTGCAGCCAGAATGATTCCGAGAATGAGTCTGTAATGTTTCATATTCCTTTCCTCCTAAAACCGTATGCCCACGCCTGCCGAAACGATGCGTGAATTGCAAAGATAAACCGCTGACTGTCCCTTCAGGGCGTACAGGCCGCCGAGTTCGACAAAAGCAAACCACCGGCTCCAGTCCACACTGATTCCCACAAGGGCTATGTCCAAAGCGGCTGCGCAGACCGTATGCCTGCCTTGAAAATCAGTCTCGGTCCCCCCGTTGACGCAAAGTCCCGCACCGAGGGAAGAATAAAGACTGACATATTTCCTGTTGAGCCAGGTGAACCTGAATTCAGGCATCACGACAAGATTCCAGAAATTCCTGTTTGCCTCACGGTCAAGTTCCACTCCCTGACCGTTCCTTGTGACATCGTCCCAAAGGCAGGCTGAGAAGTCGGCCATAGCCCCCAGAGAGAACCATTTGTTGACCCTCCATTGATAGCCTGCAAACCAGTGCTGGGTGTAACGGTAATGTTCCTTGTATTGACTTGTATATGATTCCGACATATTATCAATGATATATGACGGATTCTGCCATACTAAAGACTCGAACATCTGATCGCCCCATCCGAGGCGGAATTCGTGACGCATCGACGCCCTTTTTTCCGGAGTCTCCGCAAAAGCGGCATAAAACGGAAGCAGGGCGAGGAGCAGCAAAGGCAAAAGTTTTTTCGTAGAAGAAGAAGCCATATTTCCCAAATAAACATATATCTTACAAACATAAGAAATTTTTCGGGAAAACAAATGCAGTCATTCCTCAATAATCGAATTCACCCAACGCTGGCGACGCTTGTCCTGAAGCAGCATCACAAGTTTGAACTGGCCGTCGCGTGCCCCTTCAAGAAGACTTCTCTGCTTGATGAGGTCATAGGCGTTCTTCCTCAAGAGATGGGTCTTAGGAGGATGAAGGCGGTGGGAGTCGCGTTTTGACTCGTATTCTATGTTCATCTCCTTCAGGCGCTCATCCACAATCTTTGTGAACTGCTCGGCCTTGGCGGAGCGTATCCTCCTGTTGGCGAACTCGTAATAGAAATCATAGCAGGCCTGCTCAGGGTCGGCGAAACCGATGAAGAAATTGACTTTCCATCCGGTCTCCCGTTCGGCGACACGAACAGCCTCTATGAACTGTTTCTCGTAGAGTTTCTCACCTGTGATGCTGACGATTCCGTTGACTTTCTGGACCATATGGATTTTAGGGGTCTTGTGGTTCCATCCCCCGACCTCGATAAGGTCATTCATATTGTAGCGGTACAGGCCGGAAAGGGTCGTCACATAAATGCAGTAACGCTGTCCCTGCTCAAGTTCGTGGAGGCGGTAGAAGCGTGGATTGGGCTTCTCAAGGTCGCACTCGCGGACAAACTCATAATAGTGGTAGTTCGGGAAGAGGGTCGAATCGATTCCCTCGTCGAGAACGAGTCCGAAACGGCATTCGGAGGCGAAATAACCGAGTTCCTGATAACAGCAGCAGTCAGGAAGTTGCTCCTGGACCTTCACGGAGGCGATTGAGGTGTTTCCGCATTTCCAGGAAGATATCAACTGGAGATCAGGCCACCAGTGCTTGATCATAGGCTTCCCGTAAGTCTTTTTGATTTCCCTGAGGAAGTCAGCCCTTGCAGGGTCAGGCTTGATGAAAGGCGACAGGGCGGTCCTTATTTCAGGGGCTATCTCAAACTGTTCCGAGATTGTGCCCTTTTCGATGTCGTCTATGTAGGTGTCGAAATATTCCTCCGCATTGTGCACCAGTTCAAGGATGGTGGAAGGATTCGGGGCGACCATATAGGAAACGCTGTGGGCTATTGCAAGGCGCATCATCACATAATACCTTGCCGTGTAATCCTTTATGTCATAGACCTGCGGAGGGGTCACGAATCTCCTGCGGATGAACTCGGGAAGTTCCCTTGCGGTGACTCCGGAGACCGAGCCGAAGATGGTGCCGTCCTCGGCATAGCCCTCAACGACCTTTGCGACTGACACGACAAGCCCGCCTGTGAGGAATTTCGGACGGACACGCCCGAAGTTGTCGAGCCAGATGTGCGACATCGAGTTATAGACATCCTTCATATAGACATCAGAAATCGGAATCCATTTCGGCTGTGAGGTGGTCCCTGAAGTGGTGGCATACATCATCGGCTTTCCGGGAATCAGCACATCCCTCTCACCTTTCTTGTGACGTTCCACATAAGGCCTGAACGCCTCGAATTCCGCAGCGGGGACACTTTTTTCGTAAAGCCTGAACAATTGTTCCGCATTGCGTGCCTTGCGGATGGAGTTAAAATGGTGCTCCCTCCCATAGACGGTGTTTCCAGATAGTGTGAGAATACGGCGGAGAGTCCTTTCGGAAGCCCTTTTCGGATTGCGTGAGGCTATGTCCAGAGATATCCTCGGAACAAGAGACATCAGTCTCAGCCCCAGGTTGATAAGTTGGTAAGGTAATGACATCAGTTTAGGTTCTTTGTACACATTTTTCCCTTTTTGGAAAAATAATTGGCCACAAAGATAAAAAATATTGTAATTTTGTCGGCAATAAATCAAAGTTTTCTAAAATATATACTGATCTATGGGAAAAGGCACAGACAATCTGAGATATTCGATGATGGAGGTTGAGGAAGGAACATATCTGCCCGAGGAGGATATCGAATATCCCGAACACGACTCAGGAGGACATCTTCTCGAAATTGAATACACATCTGAAAAAATCGCTTTCGACGAGACATATCCCTACCTCGACGACAGTTTCCATTACAAGTTCCACCGTTTTCTGAACAGCTGGCTCCTTTACAACTTCGTGATACCTATGAACAGGATCAGGTTCGGAGTGAGGTTCGATGGGAAGAAAAGGCTGAGGGAATATGGGAAACTGTTCCGCAACGGCGCGATGACCGTCTGCAACCATGTGTACAGGTGGGATATGGTATGCATCTTCGATGCCTTGAAGTTCCGCAAGATGTGGTTTCCGATATATGGGGAACATATGATGGGCAAGGATGCCTGGTTTATGAGATACGCGGGAGGAATCCCTGTGGCTCAGACAAAGGGAGGGATGAAAAGGTTCAACGAGGGTTTCGACGAACTTCACAGGCGCGGGCAATGGCTCCACGTTTTCCCTGAGGCGAGCAGTTGGAGGCATTATGTCCCGATAAGGCCGTTTTTCAAGGGGGCGTTCACGATGGCATACAAATACGCCATTCCTGTGATTCCGTGCGTCATCTCATTCCGTCCGCGCACAGGATTCTACCGTCTGACTGGCAAGAAGGATGTTCCGCTTATGACCCTGCACATCGGGACCCCGATTGTCCCTGACACGGGAAAGCCGCGCAAGGATGAGGTCTCCCGGCTTATCAATGAGGCCCACTCACAGATGGAGAGGATGGCGGGGATTCTCAAGAATCCTTGGCCTGCCGAGGCTTGACGGGACATTTCTTTGTTTTCCGTCCAATCGTGTTTTCGTCATCCAGAACATATATCCGTCCATTCAGGACTTATTATCCCGTCCATTCAGGACTTATTATCCCATCCATTCATAACTTATTATCCCGTCATCCCCGACCTGATCGGGGATCTCGATTGAGAAAAGATGCCCGGTCAAGCCGGGCATGACGAATATGAGCCGGGCATAACGACATGGACCGGGTTTGACGAATATGGACCGGCATAACGATATGGACTGGTATGACGATATGAAGCAGGAATGACGGAACTATCCGTTCCTTTTGAGATTTTCGATGTAGCGGCTGATGCGCATCAGTTCCCCCGGGATG
>JBJEJS010000291.1:0-10079 GCA_051878235.1 Candidatus Cryptobacteroides sp. | reverse complement strand
ATATTCAGTGGTGAGGAACTGCCTTTACAAAGTGCTGAAAATCACCGACACGGGTGAGTTGGGAGATAACATTGTGGTGCAGGGAGGCACAATGAAGAACGACGCTGTCGTCAAGGCATTGGAGAGGCTGACTGGGGCACAGGTGCGAAGGAGCGCATATCCTGAACTGATGGGAGCCTACGGCTGTGCCGTATATGCCCTTGACAACAGAAAGACAAATGAGGACATACGCCTCCCGTCAATGCTCGTCGAGGCTGCCGAGTTCACACCGAAATCCCTCAGATGCCACGGATGCGAGAACGGCTGTGCGATATTGGCATACAAGTTCAAGGGCAACAGGACATATTTCAGCGGCAACCGTTGCGAAAAGATTTTCAACAATTCGGGAGAAAGGACCGTGCCCGGGGACTCCGTCTATCCGTTCAAGCAGGAAAGCCTGTTCAGGGACAAGGAGCACGGACGCGGGAGACTTGACATCGGCATTCCGCGATGCCTGAACATCTGGGAGGACTTTCCGTTCTGGAATGCCCTGTTCAATGAATGCGGGATTTCCGTAACGGTCTCCGACCCTTCGGATTTCAGGAAATATGAGAAGGATGCGGGACTTGTGATGTCAGACAATATATGTTTCCCTGCCAAACTGGTGCACAGCCACATCACGGACCTGGCCGATAAGGGGGTTGACAGGATATTTATGCCTTTTGCAGTGCACAGCAGGACCAACAAGGGGGAGAACAGTTACAACTGTCCCGTCGTCACCGGGTATTCGGAAGTCGTGAAGAATGTCCAGAAGACGGATGTCCCGATAGATTCACCGACAGTTTCAATGAAGGACAGGAGTCTGTTCAAGAAGCAGTGCATAAGGTATCTCGGGACGCTCGGGGTGACTGCGGACAAGGCTGCGGAGGCATTTGAGAAAGCCGACAAGGACTATCAGGATTATACCCTCAGGCTTGCGGAGAAATGCCGCTCGGTCCTGGAAGACGCAGTAAAGGACAAACGCCTGACCATCCTGCTTGCAGGACGGCCATACCACAGCGACCCGCTCATCCAGCACGACATCTCAAAGGTTATTGCGGGGATGGGTGTGAATGTCATTTCGGAAGATATCGTGAGGGGGTCCGACGCCGAGAGCACCGAAGGGGTGAACTTCGTCTCGCAATGGACCTACACGAACCGAATACTCCAGGCCGCCCGATGGTGCGCGTCCCTCGGTCCGAATGTCCAGTTCGTCCAGATGACATCATTCGGATGCGGTCCTGACGCATTCCTGACGGACGCTGTACGCGACATACTGAAGAAAGGGGGAAAGGCCCTGACCCTGCTGAAACTGGACGACATCAACAACATCGGCTCGATGAAACTGCGGGTGAGGTCCCTGATTGAAAGCGTCAGGCTCTCGGAAAACCGGAGGACAATGGAGGAGGGCCACAGGAAGATGCCTCCGCGCTATGAGGACAAGGACAGGAGCCGCAAGATACTGATTCCGTTCTTCACCCCTTTCATCTCGCCGCTGATACCGCCTCTGATGAGCCGCCTCGGGTATGAGGTGGAATGCCTGCCCGTGAGTGATTCCCTTTCTGTGGAATACGGACTGGAATATGCCAACAATGAGGTGTGCTACCCTGCGACGCTTGTGGTCGGCGACTTCATCAAGGCCTTGTCAATAGGCAGTTACGACACGGACAAGATTGCCCTCGCAATGACGCAGACAGGAGGGCAATGCCGTGCGAGCAATTACCTCCCGCTGATAAAGAAGGCTCTTGTTGACGCGGGGTACACGAACATTCCTGTCATATCCGTAGCCTTCGGGAGCGGCCTTGAGAACGACCAGCCGGGATTCAAGGTGAACTGGCTGAAAGCCATTCCGACGATTGTATATACCCTTCTGTACTCTGACTCCATCGCAAAGATGTATTATGCCGCCGCAGCGAGGGAGAAGGAGGAGGGAGCCGCCCTGAGGCTGAAAGACAGATACCTGGCAAAGGGTGCGGAACTGCTTGGCGAGGGCAAATGGAAGGAACTTGCAGTGACCGTCGGAGAGGCGGCGCGGGAGTTTGATGCGGCCTGCCTTGAGAGGGAATGTCCAAAAGTGGGAGTCGTGGGTGAGATATATCTGAAATTCAATCCTTTCGCGCACAAGAGGGTTGTGGACTGGCTGATGGGACAGGGTGTCGAGATCGTCCCTCCTATGCTGACAGACTTCTTTACCCAGTTCTTTGTGAACACCCGCACGAACAAGAATGCGATGACTGTGAAGAACAACATACCTGACGGTGTCTATGACGCGGTCTATTCCCTGCTGAAGAGGCAGTTCAGGACATTCGAGAAGGCGGGCTCGGGCTTCCGCCACTTCACTCCGTTCAACGACATCTTTGAAGAGGCCGAAGGGGCTTCGGAAATAATAAACCTGAGCGCACAGTTCGGGGAGGGATGGCTTCTGCCCGGGGAGGTCGCCTCATATTATAAAAACGGGATTAAGAACGTCATCTCCCTACAGCCTTTCGGGTGCATTGCCAACCACATCATCGAAAGGGGCATCGAAAAGAGACTCAAAAAGGTGTTCCCCGAACTGAATATATTATCTTTGGACTTTGACAGCGGGGTAAGTGAGGTGAACATCACAAACCGCCTGCTCCTCTTCATTGACCACCTGAAAACCAGATAATTTTACCTATGGAACAGAATATAGAACAGAAGATTATACAGGCCGCAAGGACCACTTTCCTGAAAAACGGCTACAATGAGACCAATATGTCCGACATCGCCTCGGAGGTCGGGCTGACCCGTCCTGCGATGCACTATTATTTCAGGACCAAGGAAAGGCTGTTCCAGGCGGTACTTGGTGACATCGTGATGGAGTTCCTTCCGAAAGTCAAAGACCAGATCATCTCGGACAAGCCTCTTGAGGAAAAGATCAGGGCCATCGTGGACACCTATATGAATGTCCTGGAACGGAATCCCGAACTGCCCGTGTTTATGGTCCGTGAAGTGAACCGTGACTTCGGCAATCTCCTGAAAATAGCATTCAACAGTGACATTATATCGACAGGCAGGGAAATTCTCGACGCCATCCTGACGGAGATGGAGGCGGGCAAATTCAGGAATGTCAAGCCTGTGACAATCTGCTACACTTTCTACGGGCTGATTTCCGCCCCGTTCCTTGTCAAGCCTTTGGGCGAGCAGGTATTCAACATCGACGGCTTCCGCAAGGAGTTCCTGCAGGAATGGAAAGAGAATGTCATCCGCCAGATGACCTGCCTGCTGAAGCCCTGAGAGCCGTCTGCGCCGACTTTATCGGGCTATTCATTCCTCTGCAGGAAGCGTTCCTGAAGGTACTGGAAGACGATGAACAGGCA
Source organism: Candidatus Cryptobacteroides sp. (assembly GCA_051878235.1). GTDB lineage: Bacteria > Bacteroidota > Bacteroidia > Bacteroidales > UBA932 > Cryptobacteroides. The sequence goes on along the minus strand of JBJEJS010000291.1, from coordinate 6,720 downwards.
AGGGACGACAAAGAGAAGGGCTGCCGTACCCATCAACATTCCACCCACCGTGCTCACGCCGACGGACATATTCCCGTTTGCCCCGACTCCAGTGGAGAACATCATCGGCAACATTCCGAAGACCATTGTCAGGGAAGTCATCAGAATCGGGCGGAGACGCGCCTTTGCGGCCGACATCGCGGCTGCGGTTATGCTGAGTCCCTGACGGCGTTTCGCCGAGGCATATTCAGTCAGGAGGATGGCTGTCTTGGCAAGCAGTCCGATGAGCATTATGAGCCCCGTCTGCATATATATATTGTTCTCCAGGCCCCACATCTGGGCGAATATGAAACTTCCCGCAAGACCGAAAGGAACGGAGAGGATGACGGCGAAAGGTATGAGCAGGCTCTCGTACAGGGCGCAGAGAATAAGATATATGAATATGATGCATATTGCGAAGACCATAGCCGTCGTGCTGCCCGTCGAGGCCTCCTCACGCGCCATACCTCCGAACTCGAAGCCGTAGCCCTCAGGAAGCGTCTGATGGGCAACTTCCTTGATTGCCTTGATCGCCTGCCCCGAACTGTAGCCGTCCGCAGGGGCGCCATATACCGCAATGGAGGAGAAAAGGTTGAAACGGGAGAGGCTTTCAGTTCCATATACCTTTGTCAAAGTGAGATATTGCGAAATCGGGGACATCTGTCCGCTGCTGTTGCGGACGAAGATGTTTTTCAGGGATTCCGTGTTGAGACGGTACTCCGGGGCTGCCTGCACCATCACACGGTAGAGTTTTGTGAAACGGTTCAGGTTGGAGGAATAACTTCCGCCGACATAGCCTGACAAGGTGCTCAGGACATCCGACGGGGAGATTCCGTCCCGTTTGCACCTCGCGGCATCCACCTCTACAAGGTACTGCGGATATTTAGTGTCAAAGGTGGTGTAGGCGCGGGATATTTCATCCCTCTCGTTCATCGCGTTGATGAAGCCCCTCGTATATTTCAGAAGGTCCTCCACGCTCGCCCCCTTCTTGTCCTGGACATAGAGTTCAAATCCGTCGCTTGTCCCGTAGCCTGAGATCATAGGCTGGGTCGAGACACGGATCTGCGCAGACTTTATGTGGTCCGTGCGGCGGTATATCTCCGCCATAACGGAACCGATGTCGTCTCCCCTGCCCTTTCTCTCGCTCCAGGGCTTGAGGCGGATGGTGTAGGAACCTGCCGAGGAGGACTGGTTGTGGCGAGCGTCCTTTCCTGTGACACGGGAATATATCTTTATCTGGGGGATGTCCCTTATCGCCATTTCAATCTGGTCCATAACCCTCTCGGTCTCGGAAAGGCTGCTGCCCGGGGATGTGAGCACATTCACATTGATTGTGCCCATATCTTCCTGAGGCACAAGGCCTGTCTTGGTGACGGACATCAGAAAGACAAGAAGGCCGCAGGCCAACACGACCGAGCAAAGGGCTATGTACTTGTGCCTGAACAGGAAAGAGACTCCCTTGGTGTATTTGCCTGTGAGATGGCGGAAAGACTTTGTGAATGCGAAGTGAAACCTGTCGGAGAAGCCTGCCGCCGAACTTCCCTCAGCCGCCCTCGGGCGCATAATCAGGGCACAGAGTGCCGGGCTGAGCGTCAGGGCGTTAAGGAGGGAGATGGCTACCGCCACCGCCATTGTGAGTCCGAACTGGGTGTAGAAAGTCCCGGTGGTGCCTCCCATAAAGCAGACAGGGATGAAGACCGCCATAAATACCAATGTGGTTGTCACAAGGGCTGAGGTCAGACCCTCAAGGGCTTCCACAGCCGCCTTGTAGGAGGAAGTGCACCCTTCGTCGAATTTCGCCTGGACCGCCTCGACAACGACAATGGCATTGTCCACCACCGTTCCGATGACAAGGACTATCGCAAAGAGGGTCAGGAGGTTAAGGCTGAATCCCGCCACATATATGAACGCAAATGTCCCTATCACGGAGACAATGATGGCAAGCGACGGGATGAGGGTCGCCCTGATGTCCTGCAGGAAGGCATATACCACCAGAATCACCAGGACGATTGCAAGCAGGAGGGTCATTATCACATTCCTGATTGAAGCGTCAAGGAAGTCCTTGGCACTCATAATGTCCTCCAGGACCATCCCTTTGGGCAGGTCCTCAGAGATTGCGGCGGAAGTCGCGTCTATTTCCCTGATGATCTCGTTGGCATTCGAGCCCGAGGTCTGGGCTATCATACAGTTCGCCCCGGGATGTCCGTCAGTCTGGCTCAGCAGGGAATAGTTCTCCGTCCCGAGTTCGATTGCGGCGACATCCTTCAGACGGAGCACATCGCCTCCCGGAAGGGATTTTATGACCATATTCCCGTAGTCCTCCTCCAGTTCGTACCGTCCACGATATTTCAGGACATATTGGAAGGTGTTGACGGACTCCGCACCGAGAGTGCCTGTCGGAGACTCCACATTCTGCTCGGCGAGAACAGTCGCTATGTCATTCGGGACAAGGTTGTACTGCGCCATCTTCAGGGGGTCAAGCCAGATTCTCATCGAATAACTTGCGCCCCAGATGTTCACTTCCCCGACACCCGCTATACGGGACATTTGAGGTTCGATGTTGATTTTCAGATAGTTGGTCAAAAAATCCGAATCAAAGGAATCGTCCGGGGAATAGAGCGACAGGGACTTGAGGGAACTGTTCTGGCGTTTCCTCACGGTGACTCCCGACTTCGTGACCTCGGCGGGGAGAAGTCCCTGGGCGGATGCCACACGGTTCTGCACATTGACAACGGACATATCGGGGTCCGTCCCCTGACGGAAATAGACGCTGATGGATGCCGAGCCCGTGTTGGTGGCGGTGGAGGTCATATACATCATATTCTCCACACCGTTCAACTGTTCCTCCAAAGGGGTGATGACACTTTTCATCACAGTCTCGGCATTCGCTCCCGTGTAGGTGGCGGACACGCGGACGGTAGGAGGGGCTATGTCCGGGAACTGCTCAAGAGGAAGCCTGCCAAGGGCTATCAGTCCGACTATCACAATCGCCACCGAAATGACCGCCGAAAGAATCGGACGGTCTATGAAAGTTCGTACATTCATTCTCACTCAAGTTTGTGTTTGTCTGATATATGGAGGTTGATAAGGCTTGCGGGTCACTGGTTCCGTGAAGAGACGACAACTGTGCCTTCACGCAAAAGGCCTGCACCTTCGGCGATGATGACGTCACCCTCCTCAAGGCCGTCCTCCACAATGTATTCCGTCCCGTTGTCAAGACGGTGCACCCTGACAGGCGTGGACTGTGCCTTCCTGTCCACCACCTTATAGACAAAGACCTTGTCCTGCAGTTCGTAGGTGGCTCCCTTGGGAATCACAATGCAGTCCTTATGGCTCTCAGGGACGATGACTGTGGCGCTTCCGCCCCCGCGCAGGAGGCCCGCAGCGTTCCTGAAGTCTGCCCGGAGGGTGACCGCTCCCGTTCCCGATGTGACAATACCGCTCACGGCGGCTATCCTTCCCGTGACACCATATTCCTTTCCGTTGCTCATCCTAAGGCTGACATCAGGCATCTCCCTTATGAAGTTCTCAAGCGAGGAGTACTTCTCCAGCAAATTGATGACATCCCCCTCAGTCATAGAGAAATATGCCTGCACAATGCTGTCGTCGGACACCACCGTCAAAGGATCGGCAATCCCGCTTCCCACATAATCCCCGACCCTGTAGGGAATCATCCCGCTCACCCCGTCAACAGGGCTCACGACCATAGTGTGCTCATAATCAATCTTTGCGGACTCCATCTGGGCCTTCGCCTGGGCAAGTTCCGCCTTGGAGGCGAGAAGGGCGTTCCCGGCAGTCCGCACATCGTAGTCCTGGATGACATCCGCCTGCCTGAGAAGCCTCGCGCTCTCCAGATTCAGTTCGGCTGTTGCGAGTTTCGCCTCCGCGCTCTCCACATTTGCGGCCGCCTGGTCGAGCGCCGCCTTGTAACGCTCCTGCTCGATGATGAAAAGGACCTGTCCCTTGCGGACTTTCTGCCCCTCCCCGAAACCGATTTTTGTTATGAAGCCGCTGACCTGAGGCCTTATCTCGACAGTCTGCCTGCCCTTGAGGCTTGCCGAATATTCCGTCTGCAAAGTCCTGTCCTCACGACGGACGACAAGAGTCCGGTAGTCCGCTGTCCCCGTAGTTGACGGGTTTTTACAAGCCGTGAACGATGCCAGAAGTCCGATGGACACAATTATGATCTTATGATTCATATTAATTACCTCCTTTCCGAAAAGGAAATTTTTGACAAGGAATTTTCAAACCCGACAAAAATATAAAACACTACGCGACAAAAGTCGCAAGGGGCACGGCAAGGGGACGAAATCACATTTTTCGGGGACGAATTTTCCGATGAAAATTGACATTGAAAACAAATTCGGCTACCTTTGCCCCGTTATGAAAAGGGTCTCTACATACATAGACATAGCCTTCTGCCTCGTCTTGCTTCCGCTGATGCTTTTCGCGTTCCCCGTGGAGAAATGGTGGGCGACACGACCCGTGTTCTTCAGCCTCTTCATAGGATGGCTGTATGTCACATATTTCATATATAAATATTTCATAGTCCCTTATCTCCTTCACGGGGGCAGGCGCAGGCTTTACGCCGTCGTGGCGATGGTGATCTCTTTCGGCGTGACCTTCCTTTTCTCGGCTTATCACTTCTCCTCGCCATACCACCAGTTGCGGAAGGAGATGGAAGCGGGCGCGGCTTATCCCGTCTGGGGATTCAGGCCCAACCAGCAGGCGGTCTGGCTGCACTACATCATCGTCGTCATCTTCTGTTTCGCCGTGGGGATGCTGGCGGAGGTCAACCGCCAGAGGCGCGCCAGGGAGGAGATGGAAAAGGACAAGGCGGAATCCGCCCCGAGACAGATTATGATGAAGTCGGAGTACAAGACAATCCCTGTCAGCATCAGTTCCATCGTCTTTGCGGAGGCGGTCGGGAACTATATAAGGGTCCATCTCTCGGACGGGACATCATTCACTTCAAAAATAGCCCTCAGCAGGTTTGAGCAGCAGCTCCCCCCGAATGAATTCGTCAGAATCCACCGTTCCTACATCGTTGCGAAAGGCAGCATAGCAAAATTCGCCAAGACTGAAAGAGTCCTGGCGAACAGCGGTAAAGTCCTCCCTGTCGGGAAAAAATATCTTGAGTCGATTAAGGTATATTAACCGGTCGGGAATCCCTAAAGCATATTCAGGGCATCGGTGGCGAGGGCAACGACCTGTGCCCAAGGGCAGGCCTCGTCGGAAGTGTCGCCGCTCCTGAACGGAGCGAGAATCGCGTCAAGGTCCTTGAGGACGGCCGGGTCACCGCTTGCCTTCAGGGCCCTGATTTTCTCGGCGTTCTCAATTCCGTCCCTGAGTTTCTCAAACCTGACGGAGGAGCGTGCTCCAGGGTAGGTGAAATAAGTGTCTCCGGAAGCGAACGAGCCGAATCTGGAATCATAGGCAGGGTCGGCAGGCCAGGAATTGAAGGCCCATCTCAACATTCCGTCATATCCGGCAGCCTCTCCGTAATAGATGAGGAGTTCCGCCTCGTATGGCTGCGAGAAAGTGAATGTGTTCGGATAATGTGTGCTGCAGCAGACATAGAAAGTGGAATTGAAGCCCTGGCTCTGTCTCATAATGATGTCCTCCTTGTCCATCGGATGCCTCATTGCGACGCATACATCCCTCATCATCGTGTATTTGCGGTAGGATGCGTGGTTGTCGGCTATGGCGAATCCCATCTCTGGAGCGCATTCGGCAAGCAGAAGGGCAGCCGCGTCCATCTGCTCCGGAGACCTCTCATCCATCGCTATGTTGGTCCTTTCCAACCAGCCTTTCTCCTGGAGATGCCCTTTGAAGTCAGTCAGGAAAGGCTTCCACATCTGCCCGAATTCCTCTGTCCCAGGCTCGGCCTTGACAGTGACGGTCTTTGCGGAGGCCTCGTCATAATAGTCCAGGAGGCAACCCCAAGGCACAATGGAATAGCAGTTTATCATCTTGTCGATTCCGAGGGACATCATCAGGGACACCCAACGGTCGAAGACCTCATAGTCATAACTCCAGGAGCCGTCGGAACGGAGAGTCCAACGTATCATATCCCCGTAAGCGTCATAGCACTGATGATTCCAAGGGTCACGGTTCAGGGTGCAGGTGATAACCTTCTGTCCCGCAGCCGCAAGAAGGGCCATCTCCTCGCGGAGGGCAGCGAAATGCTCATCGCTCCACTCATCCACTCCCCTTGCGCGTGCCACAGCGGACGGATGCTGCCAAAGGTCAAGATGATAGGTCCAGTCCTCCACAGGCGGAAGCACCCTGTCAACCACAGTCAGTTCCACAGGGAGCCGGCTGACTACCCTGCGCCCTGCCTTCACGACAACCTCAGCGGCATAAGTTCCCTTAGGAGCATCGGAAGGCACATCGAGGGAGAGCCACACAGGGCGGACTGTCCTGCCTTCAATGTCAAGGACATCCACATCGTCAAGCATATCCGGAACAAGGACCGCCGGCTGCTCAGGCTTCCTGTTGCAGAGGCAGACTGGAGCGGAGGCATCCGCAAGGGTATATCTGACAAAACGGCAGGAGGCTGTGGCATCAAGGGAGGTACCGTCCTCAGAGGAGAACTTTCCTGCGGTGCATCTCACATTGTCCACAGGGTCACGGCTCCACAAAAGGAGTTCCCCGCTCAGTCTCTCGCCTTTCCACGCAGTGAGTTTCAGCACATCAGGA
>JBJEJS010000290.1:0-10320 GCA_051878235.1 Candidatus Cryptobacteroides sp. | reverse complement strand
TTCCTCGGAATCGGAAACAATCCGATGGTGGGCTGCACGGTGGCTTGTGCCGTTGACGTGGCTCAGGCTCTCAACAAGTAAATTCCTGCTTGATGAATATTTCGGGATGACCTTCGGGCCATCCCTTTTTTGTCGGATGCCGATATATCCGCATTATTTGGCTATCTCATAGACTGTCATCGAAGTTTTCGCGGGCAGTTCCGTCGCCAGGGCCGTTCTTCTGCCTGTCACAATCCCATAATTTCTTTCAACTTTTTTTAGAAGGCCGCCCTGCCGTTGTGATGGAAAGAATTACACGACCGGAAATCACTAAATTTTTTATGGAATTTTGAAAATTCCTATATTTGAAACCGAATATGAAATATGTTATGAGAAAATTGACAATATCGCTGTTTTCGGCATTCCTGATGCTCGTTTCCTGTTCCGGCTCGACCGGACAGGAAACAGGACGTGATCCGGGCCAATATCCGTTAGTTGCATTATCCGTCAAAATAGGGGAGTCATACTACCACGCATCCATTGACCAGGACCAGCATATCGCGACTATCGGTGACATAACTGACACAGGGTCAATCACAGGGGTTGAATATACCCTTGGCGATCCGGATGGCACGATAGTTCCGAATCCGGAATTTCTCATCGGATGTTGGGAGAAGGAACAGGTCCTGTCTGTGACCTGTTTCGGTGAGAAGACCGATTATCTTCTCGTGTTCCCGAAGATGGATGAGTCCGGCAGGCAGTATATCTTCCGTGACGAGTTCAATATTGACGGGAAGCCGGACCAGACAAAATGGACTCTTTGCAGCAAGGGCGGTGCGAACTGGAATGACGAAATGTCCGAAAGTTACGACCAGGTCTATGTGAAGGATGGAAAGCTTGTCCTTGTCGCAGAAATTGTTGACGGGGAATACAAGGCATCCGGCATCAAGTCCGAGGGTTTGTTCGGATTCACTTTCGGAAGGGTCGAATGCAGGGCCAGGCTCGCGAGAACTCCGGACGGTGCTTTCCCTGCCATCTGGATGATGCCTCAGAAATCCGTCTACAATGGATGGCCTTATTGCGGTGAGATAGACATAATGGAGCATATCAAGCAGGAGAATGTGATTTACCAGACAATCCACACCCATTATACCTATGATTTGGGCAACAGGGCCGGCACTTCACAACAGACTGTCTGTGACTATCAGGACTGGAATGTCTATGCGGTTGAGTGGTCGGCCGAGGACCTGACTTTCTTCGTGAATGACAAGCAGACCCTCAAATATTCCAATATGCATCTCGCCGATGAGGCAGAGAAGATGCAATGGCCTTTCACGGAGGACAGCAAGTTCTATCTCATACTGAATATGGGACTCGGAGGTCCCGGAACTTGGGCGGGAGCCGTGGACGATGCTGCTATGCCGGCCATTATGGAGATAGACTGGATACGCGTGAGCAGCCTTGAATCTGAATGATGGGATATCGGTACATTCGCCGGCAATGTTTAACCGGGCCGCTTTGAAATGACTGGAAAATTATATTGACCTGCTTTCCCACTGACCATATACAAACAGTTTAAGGGGAAAGCAGGTCATCTTTTATCTTGTGTCGAATGTTCCCCTTTCATTTTCAGGGATTAAGGGAATCACGCGCTCGTGGTTCATCTCATTCGGCAGTATCCGGGAAGGGCTATTTCTTCTTGTAGGTCCTTCTGTAAACTTCGAAGTCTGTGGTAGTGCTTCCGGACTCTCCTTTGTCGTCAGCATTGCAGTAAACGACAACTGTCATTCCTGAGTAGTCTCCGATTGTGCAGTATGAGTCACTCGCTTCATCGGCATCCATAGCCTTGTTGACTGCAGCGATGACTTTTGCGTCACATTCTTTTTTCTCACCGCTTACGGAATATGCAGACTGTCCGTATGGCGTTCCGACTTTTGCAAGTTCCTGGAGGATGAGGTCCTCTCCGGCGGTTTCAGACACTAACGGTGCTTGCCAAGCCATACTTCTTCCGGTCTCTGTCTCCGGAGCAGGCATTACTGTGTAAAGGAACTGACCTGTAACTATTGGTTGACAGGCATTGATTGAAATAGCTGCGATGAATGCCGCAGCAAGAAACATAAATTTTTTCATGGCATTACTTGATTTTATATCGTTCTGTCCGCAAAAATAATCAAATAATATTTTATGTTTTCCGGAATTTTATTCTTTCCAAACTTTGAGGTATTGCTGGAGAGCCCACATCTCGTCGCGGTATTTCGCGGCAGCGAGGAAGTCAAGGTCTGCGGCCGCTTTCTGCATATTCCTTTTGGCGGTCTCCACGGCTTTCTCCACCTGTGGTCTTGACATCGACCTTATCACAGGGTCCTGGAGGACTGCGGCAAGATCAGCCTGGATGTAACCGTCGGCAAATGCCGAGTTGTTCTGTCTTATGGAATCGTGTCCGAGACCGACCGTGACAGTCCCTTTTCCGAGGTCCGAAGGATCCGGTATGTAGTGCGGATCGTCGTAGGAGTTCGCTGCGCTGACTTTCCCGCTGACCGTTCCTGCAATGCGTGGATTCCTGGAATGTGTCCCGGGGGTCTCAGAGGCGAGGGCATTCTTCTTCACGGACACCTGTGTCGGGGTTATGCCGTGCTTCTTGTTGTATTCAATCTGCTTTGCCCTCCTGCGGTCGGTTTCGTAGATTGTCTCCTGCATTGATTTCGTGATGGTGTCTGCATACATTATCACAAGGCCGTTCACATTCCTTGCCGCGCGTCCTGCCGTCTGGGTCAGGGACCTGCCTGAACGGAGGAAGCCCTCTTTGTCCGCATCGAGGATTGCCACGAGGGAGACCGTCGGGATGTCAAGACCCTCCCTGAGGAGGTTGACCCCGACAAGGACATCGAAAAGCCCGTTCTTGAAGTCCTCTATAATCTCAACCCTTTCAAGGGTGTCCACATCGGAGTGTATGTAGCGGCACCTCACGCCCATCCTTGTGAAATATTTCTCCAGTTCCTCAGCCATCCTTTTGGTGAGGGTGGTGACAAGGACCCTCTCGTCCGCCTCTGCCCGGACACGGATTTCCTCAAGAAGGTCATCCACCTGGTTCTTGGTCGGGCGCACCTGGATCGGCGGGTCCAGAAGACCTGTCGGCCTGACCACCTGTTCCACCAGGAGCCCTTCGGATTTCTCCAGTTCGTAATCCCCCGGGGTCGCGCTCACAAAGACCTTCTGTCCGGATATGGCTTCAAATTCGTCGAATTTGAGCGGACGGTTGTCCGCTGCCGCCGGGAGGCGGAAGCCATACTGCACAAGGACCGACTTCCTGGAATGGTCCCCTCCGAACATCGCCCTGATCTGCGGCAGGGTAACGTGGCTCTCGTCAATGAACGTGATGAAATCCTTAGGGAAATAATCCAGAAGGCAGAAAGGCCTCATCCCCTCGCTCCTGCCGTCGAAATACCTCGAATAATTCTCAATGCCGGGGCAGTAGCCCATCTCCTTTATCATCTCAAGGTCGTATTCGACCCTCTGTTTCAATCTCTTGGCCTCCAGGAACTTTCCATATTCCTCAAACAGCCCGCACTGCTTCCTCAAATCGTCCTGTATCTGGCTGATGGCCTTGATGCTCCTCTCCTTTGTGGTCACGAAATTGTTCGCAGGATAGATGGAGACCTCGTCCACGCTTTCCAGGAATGCCCCCGTCACAGGGTCAATCACGGAAATCCCGTCCACCTCGTCCCCGAAGAATTCGATTTTGACCGCATTGTCACCGTTCCCCAGGCACACATCCACAGAATCGCCCCTCACCCTGAAGGTGCCCCTCTTGAAATCCGTCTCGGTCCTTGAGTAGAGAGCGTCCACCAGCTGGTACAGGAAGCGCGTCATATCCCTCTGTTCCCCCTTGCGTACCGTAACGGTCTGGGAGTGGAAGTCATCAGGGTTTCCTATGCCGTAAAGGCAGGACACGCTGGAAATGACGATTACATCCCTCCTTCCGCTGAGAAGGGAAGAGGCCGCGCTGAGGCGCAGTTTCTCTATTTCGTCGTTGATGCTCAGGTCCTTTTCGATATATGTGTCCGTCGAAGGGATATATGCCTCCGGCTGATAATAATCATAATATGAAACGAAATATTCGACCGCGTTGGACGGGAAGAAACTCTTGAACTCCCCGTAAAGTTGGGCTGCGAGGGTCTTGTTGTGACTGAGTATCAGGGCGGGACGCTGAAGCCTTTCTATCACATTCGCCATCGTGAATGTCTTGCCTGAGCCCGTCACGCCGAGCAGGGTCACCGCATCCACCCCACTGTCCAGGGCGGAGCATAGTCCGTCAATCGCCCCGGGCTGGTCTCCGGAGGGTTTGTATGGTGATTCTATCTTGAATTTCATCGGGAAAAATTTCAGACTGCAAAGATATAAATTTTATATTTGCATCCTGATAACAAAATAGAATATGAAGAAGACCGCGTACCTGTTTTTGGCAGGGCTTTGCCTTGCCGCGATATCCTGCTCGGACGATGCGCCGCAGCCATACGGACCTGTGCCCACTAAGGCGCAGTTGGAATGGCAGAAGATGGAGATGAACCTGTTCGTGCATTTCGGCCCGAACACCTTCACAGGAAAGGAATGGGGTGACGGGACAGAGCCTGAGGACATCTTCGCTCCGACTGGCCTCGATTGCCGCCAATGGACCGAGATAGCATCCCGTTCAGGATTCAAGGGGATGATAATCACTGCAAAACACCACGACGGATTCTGTCTTTGGCCAAATCCCGAGAGCGTCCATACTGTAGCCCAATGCTCCTGGAGGGACGGGAAAGGTGATGTCCTGAAGGAATTGTCGGAGGCCTGCCGTGAGGACGGGGTCAAGTTCGGGATATATGTTTCCCCTTGGGACAGGCACGATCCGCACTACGGGACTCTGTCGTATAACGATGTCTTTGTGAGGACCCTCGAAAGCGCGCTCGGAAACTACGGGGAAGTCTTTGAGCAATGGTTTGACGGGGCTTGCGGGGAAGGTCCAAACGGGAAGAGACAGGTCTATGACTGGCTGCGTTTCAACGAAACTGTCGGAGAACTCCAGCCTGAGGCTGTGATTTTCAGCGACATCGGACCCGGATGCCGCTGGGTCGGCAACGAGAGGGGGCAGGCAGGGGAGACCAGTTGGAGCACCCTTGCGGTTGACGGTTTTGACCACAGCGAGCCGCTTCCGTCGAGGGAGTCCCTCAACAGCGGAGACTGCGGGGGAGGCTATTGGGTCCCTTCGGAGACAGATGTCTCCATCCGTCCCGGCTGGTTTTGGCGTGAGTCCGAGAACGGCAAGGTGAAGTCGGTGAGGGAACTTCTGGACATATACTACACGAGCGTCGGGCGCAATTCGCTTCTTCTGCTGAATGTCCCTCCGGACACGACAGGGCGTTTCCATCCTGCGGATTCGGCCAGTCTTGTCGGCTTCAAGGATGCCCTCGACAGGATTTTCTCCGTCAACCTCGCCTCGGATGCCAAAGTCATCGCGGACAAGGTCAGAGGCAGGAAATACCGTCCTGAGAATCTTCTTGACGGTGACTATGACACTTTCTGGGCGTGCCCTGACACTTGCAGGAGCGCATCTTTCATACTGGAACTTCCTGAGCCGAGGACTTTCAACCGTCTTCTCCTTCAGGAAAATATCGCCTTGGGGCAGCGTGTCACGGACTTCACTGTCGAGGCTCTTGACGGCGACGGTGTCTGGCAGCCTTTGGCGGAAGGGACGACCATAGGCTACAAGCGCATCCTTCTCTTCCCTCAGACACTCTCGCGTGCAGTGCGCGTCAGCCTGAACGGCTCTCTTGCCTGCCCTGTCCTCAGCGAGGCGGGACTTTACCTTGACAGCATATAGGCATCCGAAGTTAACGGCTCATCTCCTCAATCGGCAAACAGGAGGCTTCTCCGTTGGAGGATTATGACAAAACAGATAAATTTGCTCCTGATTTAGATTAAAGTCCGCGCCAATCGCGCCAAGATATGAAAAGAACAGTCATCATAACTTTGTTGTCAACCCTTTGCGGCATATTCTCAAATGTGTCTCCCGCAACTGCTTCCGACATTCCCGTTGAGGCGGAGAGTTCCGTGCGGAATGGCGGAAAGGAGGCATACGGTGAGGGAAAGAGGAATTTCAACCTTCCCGACCATTCGCCCGAAAGGCCTGTCGCGGCAGGTTACAGTCGTCTTGACAAAGATACCCTCGTAGTGGGGAACCGCCTGATTGAAAGGAAGTTCGTATGGAACGGGGGCAATCTGATGACTTTCAGCGTCACCAACAAGGAAAGCGGTGTGACCCGCAGAAGCATTGCCCTCAGGTCGGACTTCACGACCACTTCGGGCAGCCTCCCTGGTGAGAATGCCTCCTTCGAGTCCGGGGATGTCCCTTCTGACGGCATCCGTCCTGCCTTTCACAAGGCGGTCGTCACCTCCACGCTCGGGACTGTGACAGTACGCAGGGAATACAGGATTTATGCGGATGTGCCCGCAATAGCCTGTGACACTTATCTCAAGGGTTGCCTGTCCGGGCAGGAACCTTCCGCCGAAGCCTCCGCCGCAGACCGCAAGAACATCGAATCTCTGGCGGATATGAAGACCGCAGCGGTTCCCGCAGTCCTTGACCAGGTTGATTTCGGAGGGAATCATTGGCACGCCAAGGCTGTCGAATTCTGGGATGTGACCGACTGGAACAACAATCTGGTGGCTGAAAGGGACTTCATCCCGTACCACAAGAATTCATATCGGGGAAACCTCCTGTTCTTCAGGGACGGGACCTCCTCCGACGGCTATTTCTTCCTGAAGGAAGCCCCTTGTTCCAGCACCCAGACAGCCTATCGGGGCTCAGACTTCACTGCGGAATACGGACATTTCACCGTGACGGGCCTCGGAATCAATGCAGCGGATGTCACTCCGCAACAGTGGACAAGCGTCTATTCCTGTGTCCTTGGAGTGTGTGACGACACTGAATTCTCGGCTCTCAAAGCCCTCAGGACCTATCAGAAGCAGTTGCGCATACACCGAAGCGGCCGTGACGAGATGATAATGATGAACACCTGGGGCGACCGCAGTCAGGATTCGAAGGTCAATGAGAAATTCTGTCTTGAGGAACTCGAGAGGGCGGCCCGCCTCGGAATCACCCATTTCCAGATTGACGACGGATGGCAGGCAGGCAAAAGCCCGAACTCCGCCGTGGCTAAAGGCTCTTTCAGGAACATCCACGACAATCCTGACTACTGGACTCCCGATCCGGTGAAATATCCGCGCGGCCTGACCCCTATAGTGGAACGGGGCAGGGAACTGGGAATCACCATCGGCCTGTGGTTCAACCCGAGCGTCCAGAACGATTTCGAGGACTGGCAGAAGGATGCCGACATCCTTGTGGGGCTTTACGAGAAATACGGCATATATGTCTTCAAGATCGACGGTCTGACAATCACCTCAAAGAAAGGGGAGACCAATCTCCACCGCCTTTTTGACGATGTGCTCCAGCGCACGGGAAACAAGGTCCTGTTCAATCTTGATGCGACGGCAAGCCGCAGGGGAGGCTATCACTCCTTCTGCAGTTACGGGAACATCTTCCTTGAGAACCGCTATACCGATTGGGGGAACTATTATCCTTACCAGACCCTCCGCAACTTATGGATGCTCTCTAAATATGTCCCTGCGGAGAGGCTTCAGACGGAATTTCTCAACAAATGGAGGAATGCGGGGAAATATGGTGACGATCCTTTCGCCCCGTCCAGATATTCCTTCGACTATCTTTTCGCGGTTTCGATGGCAGGACAACCTCTCGCCTGGATGGAGGCATCTAACCTTCCTGAAGAGGCGTTCTCTGTGACTCCTCTTCTTGAAACTTACAAGTCAATCAGTTACGATTTCCACGAAGGAATGATATTCCCGATAGGGGAGGAGCCTTCAGGACGTTCCTGGACAGGATTCCAGTCAATCAGGAATGGAAATTCAGGGTATATGCTCGTCTTCCGTGAAATGACCCCCAAGTCCTCCTCTGAGGTCGCCACCTGGCTTCCTGAAGGCTCCGAGGTCTCTTTCAGACCTCTGGCCGGCAGCGGCGAAGCCTTCGACGGCATCGTTGAAGACGGCGGCAAGGTACGCTTCCGCCTTCCGGAAGAAAACACTTTCTCTTTATATGAATATAAGATAAAATGAGACCATAGCCGTCTCTTCCGTGATTCCCGGTGAAATGGTCCTGACGGCAAAAGGCAGGGGCCTGAAGCCGGCATCTGTTCTCATAACGTCCCGATAGCGGATGATTCCCTATAAGGTCATCTCCCTTTTCCGCCAGGTGGATGGGGAAGTGCCCATATAGTGGCGGAAAAAACGCCCGAGGTAGGATGAGTCAGGGAAATGCAGGCGGTCGGCTATCTGCTGGAGGGTGAAGTCGGAGAATGTCAGCATAATCTTTATCTCGTCCATTATGAAGCGGTCTATTATCTGTTTGGGGCTTGTCCCCTCGACGGATGAGGTGACGGCGGCAAGGTAACGCGGGGTTATGCAGAGGCTGTCGGCGTAGAAGCCCACATCACGGTGGTTGTGCGCGTTTTTGATGAGAAGGTCGAGGAAACTGTTGTAAATCTCCTCCTTTCTGGTGAAGATTGCTGCCGTGCTGTCCTTCGGATAACGCTGCACCTTGTCGTAGATGTTCAGCAGCAGGCTTCTCAACAGGTTGGCGACAATCATTATGCGGTAACGGTTCCCTGTGTCGGCGGCTATTCTTCCGATTATGGAGAAATATGCCAAAGTGCTCACCTGCGCTCCTTCAGGGTGCCGGTAAACGGGGGAGAGGTTGAGGTGGTTGAAAAACTCGGGCTCGAATTTCCTGTGGGCCGTCCTCAGTATGTCCTCGGAGCACAGGAACACCGTCATCCTGAAGTTTTCCGAACAATCCCTGACACAAAAGACCGTCATCGGGAAAAGGACCGTCTCGGAGCGGGGAAGCAACTCGAAACGCCTCGTGTCTATCGTGATTGAGGCTTTCCCCTCCGTGCAGAGCATCAGGGCCGCCCCTTTCAACTGAATCGGGGCCATTTCTCCGACGGCAGAGTCGATTTCCTTTATTATGAACGGATTGTCCTGCGATATTTCCAGCGCGAGATTTTTGTTTTCCCTTGCAACAGCCTTGTTTTCCGTGGCGACGCTCTTGTTTCCCATAGCAATTTTTCATATTCCGTAAATGCAAAGATAAAATTTTTGTTCCGATTTTGAACAAAACACATCGTTTTTTGAAACCCTCCGACCCGAAACTATCCGCTACTTTTGCACCCGTTAAAATACGGATGTAATAAATGCAAATTATAGTATGGTAAAGAAGAGATGTGTATTCCAGGCGGCGGCTTTGTGCCTGCTGTTTTCGGCCTGCGGTCCGGCACAGAACGGGCAGACGGGCGGAGATTCGTTCAAGGTCCTCGAAACGGCAAGGCAGGACATAACGCTGACAGACAATTATCCCGCTTCCATCAGGGGGCGGCAGGACATTGCGATTTATCCGCAGGTGTCAGGAACGATATCAAAGGTTTGTGTGAAGGAGGGACAGAGGGTCCGCAAGGGACAGTCGCTGTTCGTCATCGACCAGGTGCCCTACAAGGCTGCCCTCCAGATGGCTCAGGCAAATGTGAAGGCTGCCGAGGCGGCTGTCGCTACTTCCCAACTGGTCTATGACAGCAGGAAGGCCCTTTATGGGGAGAATGTCATTTCTGAATATGACCTGCGCACAAGTGAGAATTCCCTGCTGAGCGCGAAGGCCCAGTTGGCGCAGGCACAGGCCCAGGAGGTCACTGCGCAGAACAATATGACCTACACTATGGTCCTCAGCCCTGCTGACGGGGTGGTCGGGACACTCCCTTTCCGTGAGGGCGCGCTTGTCTCGCCTTCCACTCCTACCGCGCTGACCACAGTTTCGGACAATTCCTCGATGTATGTGTATTTCTCGATCACCGAGAACGAACTTCTTGCCCTCTGCAGCGAGCACGGGAGTATGGACGAGGTGCTCAAGAGCCTTCCTGAGGTGGAACTGATGCTCAATGACGGCTCCATCTATGCGCAGAAGGGCTTTGTCGAGACCATAAGCGGTGTGATCGACTCCTCAACGGGAAGCGTTTCGGTCAGGGCCGTGTTCCCGAATGAGGGAGGCATCCTTCACAGCGGCGCTTCAGGAAGGATTGTCCTGCCGTATGAATATGCGGGGGCAATCGTCATTCCGGCATCCTCCACTTTTGAACTGCAGGACAGGGTCTTTGTGTTCCTTGTCAGGGACGGGAAGGCTGTCTCAAGGCAGGTCGAGGTGCTCCTGACGGACGACGGGAAGAATTATGTGGTCAAATC
>JBJEJS010000289.1:0-2073 GCA_051878235.1 Candidatus Cryptobacteroides sp. | reverse complement strand
GATGGAGTTCTGGCTGTGCTTCAGTACGATGGATCCTGTCAGGGATATGTCTTCCCTGAGGATGCCGCTGCCGTCATCAGGAGTCACCTGGGCATTGTGTACCCTCAGTTTCGAGATGACAGGGGCGGGAGGGGCAGGGGCCACGCAAATCTCGCCTGGATTGAAATATGAGAGCCCGTTGAATCCGCCCACAAAGATGTTCCCGTCCTTGTCGGCGCAGATTCCGCTCTGGCTGAACTCGTCCCCCTGAAGCCCGTCGTCGGCATAATAGAACCTTCCGGTCTTCCAACCAGGATGATAGCGGCATAATCCCTTTCCCGTGACTATCCACAGTTCCCCGTTCCTGTCCTCGACCATCCCGTTGATGGTCAGGTCGCGGAGTCCTGACTTGGCGGGGACACGCTCCAGCACGCCGTTGATATAGGAGAACAGTCCGTCCGTTGTGCCTATCACAAAAGCCCCGTCCCTTGTCTGGAGAAGGCTCTGGGTGCGCACCACATCCGCAAGCGCAGGAGGGGTGACATCCGTGAGGACATTGTCCGGAGAGACCTCAAAGCAGAGCAAGTTCTCCTTTGCCCCCACCCAAAGCCGTCCGAGGTCATCCTTCATCAAGGAGACTATCCTTATCTTGATCTTGTCGGAAACAAGGCTCATCTTCGTCATACTGCCGTTCACAGGATCGAACAGGAAAAGTCCGGAAAGCCCTCCTACCCAAATTTTTCCGTCACCTGCCGGCACCATCGCGTTCACATCCTTGGACTCATATTCCCTTAGCACCTTCCCCGTCCTTTTGTCAACGGCGGCAATTCCATTGGAATATGTGCCGAAATAAAGCACTCCGGGATTCCATTCGGGAGAGAATATCGAAAGGATGTGCTCGTGGCTGCATATCTTGCTGATCCTCCCCGTCCTGAGGTCGAAACGGTTCAGTCCGAAATATCTCGTGCCGACCCAGAGGGTGGAGTCCCTGTCGGCATACATAGAACGGATAATGTTGTCGCTCAATGAGTTCTTGTCAGGACGACGGCGGATGGTCTTGAAATAGTGCTTTCTGGAGCACATCACATCGACTCCGCCGTAGGTGCTGCCTATCCACATATTCCCATCCGCATCCCTGAACGCATCCCTGATGGCATTGGAGGATATGCCTGACACCTCGTAAGGGTCGCTTGTCAGCATCGTGTCCCGGCCGTTCCTCCAGTCATAGACACAGATTCCGTGCTTGGTGCCCACCCACAGGAGGGAATCGCTGTCAAAGGCTATGGTCTCGATGGTCTCCTTAGGCAAGTTCTTCAGGGGGACGCGGACAATACTGTCCCGCGAAGGCTCGTAACGGCACAGCCCCATTCCCCTTGTGCCGAGCCAGCACGCTCCACCTCCGGCAGGAAGAATCCCGTTTATCACCGACTCGCACCTCACAGGTGGCCTCAGTCTGGAGAATCCTGCGGAATCTGAGTAGGAAAGGAATTCAAGATTCCTCGCACCTGTCCCTATCATAACCGTTCCCCTGTCGTATGCCGAGCCGAAGAAGGCGAAGCGCTTCCCTCCGATCTCCGCACGAGTCACGGAGCCCCGGGCTTTGTCACATATATAGGAGTCGTTTCTCGTGCAGAGGAGGAATGCGCTCTCCGAGACCTGGATTATGCTTTCCACAGAATGGATGTGCCCGAGGGGAATCCTCCTGAAAAAGCCTTTGTGCGCATCGAAACAGGCCAGTCCGTCGGAAGTGCAGGCCCAGACGCTCCCGTCCCACCCGGTGCAGATGTAATTGATGTTGTTGCTCTGGACGGTGTTCGGGTCGTCCGCGCTGAAACGGAACGCATCCACATCATAACCATTGTAGCGGTTGACCCCGCCCTTTGTGGCAAGCCAGATGTTGCCCTGCCGGTCCTGGCAGATGGACGAGACGGTATTGCTCGACAGTCCCTGCTCCACACCCACATTGCGGAACAGGAAATCCCGGCCCCCGAGACCTACGGAAAGCAATATTGCAAGCAACAGTCTCATTTTCGACAAAATTAAAAATTATTTGTAAGAAATATCTACAAATTCGAAAATATTGATTCTATGACA
>JBJEJS010000288.1:0-2075 GCA_051878235.1 Candidatus Cryptobacteroides sp. | reverse complement strand
CTTGATTTCCGTGTCAGGCATCTTGACTGTCATCTTGCCCGCCTGAAGGGCGTCATAGTCCTGCCTGTGGTTGAATATGTCGATGGCCGTGAAAATCGAGGACATCATCGAGCGGGGATCGGCAAGGTCCCTGCCCGCCATTTCGTAGGCCGTCCCGTGGTCCGGGGATGTCCTGACGATTGGCAGACCTGCGGTGTAGTTCACTCCGAGTTCAAAGGCAAGGGCCTTGAACGGGGTGAGTCCCTGGTCGTGGTACATTGCGAGCACGGCATCGTACCTGCTGTAGTTGCCGAGGCCGAAGAAGCCGTCAGGAGAATATGGTCCGAAAGCCATAATCCCTTCCGAAACGGCCTGCTGCACGGCAGGAAGAATGATGCTGCTCTCCTCGTCTCCGAGAAGCCCCCCGTCCCCGCAATGAGGATTCAGGCCGAGGACGGCAATCTTCGGGGAGTGGATTCCGAAATCCCTTTCAAGGGAATGTTTCATCAGACGGAGTTTCTTGACAATCAAGTCCTTGGAGAGTCTCCCAGGCACTTCCTTCAAAGGGATGTGTCCTGTGACCACCCCGACCTTCAACTGGTCGCAGACCATTATCATAGCGACCTCATCCACCCCGAATTCCTTTTCGAGATATTCCGTATGTCCCGTATATCCGAAGCCTTCGTTCACCATCGCCCTCTTGTTGATGGGCGCGGTCACAAGGACATCTATATACCCTTTCTTTATGTCCTCGACAGCCCTCTGAAGGGATGTCATAGCAGATTTGGCGGATTCAGGAGTCGGCTGTCCGGGCTCGACGAACACATTGTCAGGAAGACAGTTGACTATGTTTATCCTTTTCTGGTGCACATCCTGGGCGGAAGTCACCACATTGGTGTTGACCTGCTGCTCAAGATTGTGGATCTGCTTGCGGTAAAACCCGAAAATCTTCGACGACCCGTAAATGACGGGAGTGCACATATCAAGCATACGCTCATCGGCAAGGGCCTTGATTATCACCTCGTAGCCTATCCCGTTGCCGTCACCCTGCGTAATGCCAACAGTCAGTTTCTTTCGCATATTGAATGGCAATAAATGTTTCTATGTTACAAACAGCCTGCAAATATAACCATTTTTTTGTACTTTTGTCTGACGGACCTGTCCTCAAAAGAAAAACTTGCGCATAACACGATGGGCGGAAAAGAGTCAGACAACGACATACAATTCCTTCCGGGAGTCGGACCCAAACGGGCGAGGCTGCTGAAACAGGAACTCGGAATCTCCACTTTCGGGGAGATGGTGCGGCTGTACCCTTTCCGCTACATCGACAGGAGCCGTATGACGGAAATCAGGGAAGTCAGGTCCGAGAGCGCATACATCCAGATCCGCGCACGGGTCCTCTCAAGCGAAATCGTCGGTGGGAAACGCCTCAGCGTCATCCTCGATGACGGCACGGGGCAGATTGAGGCGGTCTTCTTCAAGGGAATCAAATGGGTGTCCGAGAAACTGAAGCCCGGAGAGGAGTTCATCTTTTTCGGGAAGCCTTCGGAGTTCAACGGGAGAATCAACCTTGTGCATCCCGAAATCGACCCGGTCTCAGGAGGGACTTCCGCAGACAAAGCGCAGGGAACGGCACAAGGACTTACAGGGATTTACCCGAGCACGGAGAAACTGAAGAATTCAGGAATCACGGCAAAGGTGATGGCAAAAATCCAGGCGGCGGCCCTCAATGCCGTGCTGCCTGAAGTCAGGGAGACCCTGACGGAGGACATAATGAAGTCCAGGAAACTGGTCCCCCTGCAGTATGCCCTCTACAACATACATTTCCCCACCGGCACGGATGCCCTTGAGAAGGCACGAAGAAGGCTGAAGTTCGAGGAACTTTTCTTCCTCCAACTCGCCCTCCTCAAGCAGAAATATGTCAGGTGCAGGAATTCAAAGGGAATACCTATGCCGAAAGTCGGGGACGGATTCAGGGAATGCTACAACGCCCTGCCCTTCGACCTGACTGGGGCACAGAAAAGGGTGATAAAGGAAATACGTGAGGACCTGAAGAGCGGGAGGCAGATGAACAGGCTCCTCCAGGGGGATGTGGG
>JBJEJS010000287.1:0-10393 GCA_051878235.1 Candidatus Cryptobacteroides sp. | reverse complement strand
ATGCTGAGGGAGACAGGCAACAAATAATATTTTTTGAGTGGCAAAGGAAGGAGTTATGGAGAAGAAGATTGTCATAATACCGACTTACAACGAAAAGGAGAACATCGCCAAAATCATCAGGGCGGTGTTCTCCCTTGAAGGTGATTACCACATACTCGTCATTGACGACGGCTCTCCCGACGGGACAGGGGCTATCGTCAAAGGACTTCAGGAGGAGTTCAGCGACAGGCTTTTCCTCATCGAAAGGGAGGGCAAGTCAGGACTCGGGACGGCCTACATCACCGGATTCAAGTGGTCGCTACAGAAAGGATATGACTATATCTTCGAGATGGACGCGGATTTTTCGCACAATCCGTCCGACCTGCCGAGGCTTCTTGAGGCGTGCACGGAGGGAGGGGCTGACCTTGCCATCGGATCGAGGTACTGCAACGGTGTGAGCGTGGTGAACTGGCCCATCGGAAGGATCGTGATGTCCTACTACGCCTCCGTCTATACGAGGACGATGCTCAGGATGAAGGTATATGACACAACGGCGGGCTTCAAGTGCTACCGCAGGAAAGTGCTGGAGAGAATCGACCTGGATGATGTGAGGATGAAGGGATACGGTTTCCAGATAGAGATGAAATACACGGCCTACAGGCTCGGCTTCAAGATATCCGAGGTGCCTGTCATTTTTGTCAACAGGAAAGAGGGCACATCAAAGATGAGCAGCGGAATTTTCGGGGAGGCTTTCTGGGGAGTGATCAAGATGAGGTTCCGCAAGTTCAATTAAATTCATCTGAGATGGGAAGATATGTGCTTTATGGAGGTACTGCCGTCACCGGGGGACGCTTCGGGACAGCCCTGGTGGTGATTGAGGGAGAGAGAATCAGGGAGGTCGTCTTCGAGGATGAAGCGTCATACGCCGATGTTATGGGCAGGGCCCTGTCCGGCAAAGGGGAATATGAGGGATTCGGAAGAATCTGTGTCTCAGGGAAATATGTCCTTGCCGGAGGAATTGATGCACATACTCATTTCAGAGAGCCGGGACTGGTATGGAAAGCCGATATGGAGACGGAGTCGGGAGCGTCCGTGGCCGGAGGGGTGACTTCGTTCATAGATATGCCGAACACAAAGCCCGCGACGGTTTCCGCAGGGGCTTTGACGGAGAAACTCGGTCTTGCCGAAGGCAGGTGCCACGCCAACTACGGTTTCCACATAGGTGCGGACAACACCAATTCTGGGGAAGTGAGGGAGACTTTACGGGATATGGGAAAACGTGTGGGAGGAGTGAAGGTCTTTATGGGCTCGTCCACAGGAGGGATGCTTGTTGACAGCGGGGATGCGCTCGAGGATTTCTTCAGCATTAAGGGAAAGACGGTCCTGGTGCACTGCGAGGATGAGGGGCTGATAAGGGAAGGGCTGGAGAAGGCGCGGCAGAAATGGGGAGAGGAGATTCCTTTCTGGGCCCATCCACAGATAAGGAGCAGGAGGGCGTGCATCCTGTCGTCGCTCAAAGCCCTTGAGACGGCGATGAGACTGGGGACAAAACTCCATCTGTGCCATATCTCCACTAAGGAGGAGGCCGAGATGGTTAGGGCCGCCAAACTGAATAATCCGCAGATAACCGCGGAGACATCTGTCAATTACCTTCATTTCTGCGATGAGGATTATGCCCGCCTCGGAAGCAGGGTCAAATGCAATCCTGCAATCAAGACTGCCGATGACAGGCAGGCCCTGAGGGATGCGCTGGCCTGCGGAGTGATAGACTGCCTGGCATCAGACCACGCCCCGCATCTTGCGGAGGAGAAGCGGGGGAAATACGGGGAGGTCCCTTCCGGGATTCCGTCAATCCAGTTCACGCTGCCCCTTCTGCTCAGTATTGCAGAGGAGACGGGGATGCCTCTGACAAGGGCTGCGGAAGTGTTCTCGGAAAAGCCTGCGGAGATTTTCAAGGTCAGGGACAGGGGCTTTCTGAAGGCGGGATATTATGCGGACATTGTGGTCTTCGACCCGTCGGGAGAGCACGAGGTCACGGACGGTGAGGTGCTCTCCAAATGCGGATGGACCCCGTTTGCCGGGGAGACGCTCAAGGGAAAGGTCGAAAGGGTCTTTGTGAACGGTGAGGAGGCTTTAGGGACGGACGGGCTTCACAGGGACAGGAAATACGGCAAGGAACTGTTTTTTGATTGAAAGGATGAACGGATATATGAACAAGAACGGCTCACCTGACAAGGTGGCGATATATGGAATCTCCTCCATAGCAGTGATTCTCTGGGGAATATCATATCTCTGGACGGAAAAGCTGTTGGGTATGGGGATTCCCGTGTCGTATTTCGTCTTCATCAGAATCCTCATCGCAGGTGTCGCCCTGCTGGTCTTCAACCTGATAAGCGGCGGGATGAAGAAGATGAAAAGGAAGGATATACCCAAATTCTTCCTTCTCGCCTTTTTCGAGCCTTTCATATATTTCATAACCGAATCATACGGTCTCCAACTCACCGGCTCCCCCACCATCAGCGCGATGGTGATAGCGACCATCCCCATATTCTCGATAATCGCAGGACGGGTCTTCTTCAGCGAGAGGCTGACCAAGGCCAATGTCGCCGGCATCCTGCTGACTGTGGCGGGCATCATCCTCGTGGTGATGAGCGGAGGGGAGGTCGGGGCTGACTACATCCTCGGAATCGCCGTGCTGCTTGTCGCCGTCTTCAGCGAGGTCGGACACGCGATTGTGACGAAGAAACTTTCAGGGAACTACAGCAGCAATGTCATTGTGATGTACCAGTTCCTGATCGGATCGCTCTACCTTCTGCCTGTATTCATCTTCAAGGGGTTGGATGATTTCTCCCCGTTCTATTTCAGCCTTGATGTCTGGATTCCGATAATCTGCCTGTCCCTGCTGTGCTCAAGTCTGGCGTTCTCGCTGTGGGTCAACACAATAAAGCATCTCGGAGTGGCCAAGTCAAGCATATTCGCAGCCCTGATACCGGTGATTTCCGCCATAGCGTCATTCATCCTCGGATATGAGATGCTGTGCACAAGGCAATGGACAGGAGTCGCGCTCGCGACTGTCGGGGTGATATTGTCACAGTATTCAATCAAAAGAAAGGCGTGAGGATGGAAAGGAGAAGAATAGTCATAAAAAATGTGCTGAGCCCGCTGAGGAACCTCCTCAGGAGACTGTCGGAACACGATCTGCTGCTCGTGCTCTCGCTTTTCGTGGGAGTAGCCTGCGGACTGGCCTCGGTCCTTCTCAAGTCTGCCGTGGAATGGATACACACGGGGCTGACAGGATGGTTTGGGGACAATGAGATTTTCAATTACCTGTACCTCATTTATCCCGGCATCGGAATGCTGTTGGCGATGCTCTTTGTCAAATATGTCGTGAAGGACGACATCGGGCACGGGGTCACAAAGGTCCTGCTCGCCGTCTCGAAGAACGAGTCGAAGATAAAGCCGCACAATGTCTGGTCCTCAATTGCGGCAAGTTCCGTGACAATCGGATTCGGAGGCTCAGTCGGAGCGGAGGCCCCGATTGTTTACACGGGGGCTGCCATAGGGTCGAATGTGGCAAGGTATATGGGCTTGTCCTACAAGAATATGACCATCCTTCTGGGATGCGGCGCCGCAGGGGCTGTGGCAGGAATCTTCAAAGCGCCTCTGGCTGGTGTCCTGTTCACTCTGGAGATTCTGCTGTTCAACATTTCGATGTCCTCAATCCTGCCGCTGCTGCTTTCCACGGTGTCGGCGACGGTGATTTCATACATATTCCTCGGGGACTCCCCCGCCTTCCCCTGCACCCTCGAGCCGTTCTCTATGCACAACATACCGTTCTATCTTGTTCTTGGAGCGTGCTGCGCCTTCTGTTCCGTGTATTTCACAAGGACGACCCTCTGGCTTGAGGACAAAATAAAAAGCATAAAGAAGCCTTACAGGAGGTGGGGGCTGTCAGCCCTCTGCCTCGGTCTTCTGATTTTCCTTTTCCCGCCTCTCTACGGGGAGGGCTATGAATATGTGAACGCCCTTCTGAGCGGAGAGAGCATCAATCTGGAGGGGCAGACCGTCCTGTCTTTCTTCATGGGACAGAAATGGGGAGTTCCCCTGTTCTTCCTTATGATATTGCTGCTCAAGGTGTTCTCGATGTCGTTCACCAATGCGGGAGGCGGTGTGGGAGGAACATTCGGTCCGACCCTGTTCGTCGGGGCGATTGCGGGTTTCGTGGTCTCAAGGGTCATCAACCTGATTTTTGCGGGCAGCGGGATAGGAGTTCCCGAACAGAATTTCGTGCTGGTCGGGATGGCAGGCCTGATGGCTGGTGTGATGCAGGCTCCGATGACCGCAATCTTCCTTATTGCGGAGATTTCCGGGGGATATGAACTTCTCATCCCTCTAATCATCACGGCGACAATCTCATTCGGGGCGGCAAGGGTGATCGAGCCGTATTCCATCTACACCAAACGAATTGCGAAAAGGGGGGAACTTCTCACCCACGACAGCGACCAGGCGGTCCTGACCCTTCTGCACACCACCGACCTGATAGAGTCGGATTTCAACTGCGTCAAGATAGACGACACCCTGGGAACTCTTGTGGATGTCATCTCGAAGTCCTCGAGGAACATTTTTCCTGTGCTTGACTCAAGGAGGCATTTCCAGGGATATGTCAGTCTTGAGGACATACGCAGGGATATGTTCAAGAAGGAACTCTGGGAGAAGAATCACGTTTACAACTATATGAAGTCCGCTCCTGAATATGTCTATTCGGACGAAAAGATGGACACGGTGATGCGGAAGTTCGAAAAGACGGGGGCGTGGAACCTCCCTGTCGTGGACAAGAACAGGACTTATCTGGGATTTGTCTCAAAATCAAAGATATTCTCATCGTACAGGGAACAACTCAAACAGGTGTCCCACGACTGACAAAGACATAAGGAGAAAACCACATAGTTATGAAAGAAATATATATTCAGGCTATATCTGCCAGGCTTTCGGTGAAGCCCTGGCAGGTGGAGAATTGCGCGGGACTGTTCGAGGAGGGGGCCACAATCCCTTTCATAAGCAGGTACAGGAAAGAAAAGACAGGAGGGCTGGACGAGGTGGCAGTGGCGGAGATACGGCACTGGACGGATGTGTATGCCGAGATGGAAAAGCGCAAGGAGACCATTCTGGAGACAATTTCCCAGGCAGGTGCACTGGATGATGAACTGAGGAGGAAAATAGAGGGAAGCATTGACCCGCGCGAGATAGAGGACCTGTATCTTCCATACAGGCCTAAAAGGAGGACCAGGGCTACCGCAGCAAAGGAGGCGGGGCTTGAGCCCCTGGCGGATGCGATGTACTCCGTCGGTATTTCGGACCCGTTGAAGGAGGCGAGGAAATATGTCGGGGAGAAGGTCGCAGACGAGCAGGAGGCCCTGCAAGGCGCAAGGGACATCATTGCGGAGAGGCTGAGCGAGACGGCTTCCGTGAGGGAGACCCTGAGGAAGATTTTCAAGGGCAGGCGGATAGTGACCAAGGCGACGAAAAAGGCTTCCGACCAGCAGGCGCAGAAATACAAATCCTATTTCGACTGGTCCGAGCCGTTGGAGAAGATGGCCTCCCACAGGCTTCTTGCCGTGCTCAGGGCGGAGGACGAGGGCTATCTCAGCATCAGGCTTGACACCGACACGGAGAAATGCTGCAAGAAACTCTATTATGACTTCTGCCAGCAGAGGAGATACCCCTCACAGGCACTCGGGGAGCAGATACGGCTTGCGACGGAGGATTCATTCAAAAGGCTGCTTGAGCCTTCCATCACAAACGAGATAATCAGGGAGGCAAAGGAGAAGGCTGACATAGAGTCCGTCAAGGTCTTCGGGGAGAACCTCAGGCAGTTGCTCCTCGCCCCTCCTGTGGGACAGAAGCGTCTGCTTGCCATTGACCCCGGCTTCAGGACGGGCTGCAAGGTGGTCTGCCTTGACAGCGAGGGAAATCTCCTTCACAACGAGACCATCTACCCGCATCCTCCTGCAAGCGAGAAAATCAAGTCAATCCAGGCTGTCAGCAGGATGATTGAGCAATATGGAATTGAGGTCATAGCCATCGGGAGCGGCACGGCGGGCAGGGAGACGGAGGAATTCATCAAGAGAGTTCCGAAACCCGACGGAATCAAGACATATATGGTCAGCGAGGACGGGGCTTCCATCTATTCAGCCTCGGATGTCGCGAGGGCCGAGTTCCCTGACTATGATGTCACCGTGCGAGGTGCCGTCTCAATCGGAAGGCGGCTGATGGACCCTCTGGCGGAACTTGTCAAGATAGACCCCAAATCGCTCGGAGTGGGCCAGTATCAGCACGATGTGGACCAGAATCTCCTGAAGGAGAAGTTGGACAACACGGTGGAGAGTTGCGTGAACAGCGTCGGGGTGAACCTGAACACCGCAAGCCCATATCTCCTGAGTTATGTCTCAGGCATCGGTCCCGCACTCGCATCCGGAATCGTCGAGTACAGGAGCGCAAACGGGGCGTTCAGGTCAAGGAAGGAATTGACAAAGGTCAAAAGGCTTGGCGACAAGGCTTTCGAACAGTGCGCGGGTTTCCTCAGGATTCCCGGGGCGGAGAATCCGCTTGACAATTCGGCGGTGCATCCTGAATGTTACCATATTGTCGAGAAGATGGCGGCCGACCTGCACACGAGCACAAGGGAACTTGTGGGGAATGCGGAACTGTGCTCGAAAATCAAGGCGGAGGATTATGTGGGGGAGAATTTCGGACTGCCTACAGTCAACGACATCATAAATGAACTGAAAAAGCCCGGACGCGATCCGAGGGAAAGCGTACGGGACTTCAGTTTCGCGGATGACATCCACACTATAGATGACCTTGTCACGGGAATGGAACTGCCCGGCATCGTGACCAACATAACGGCTTTCGGGGCCTTTGTGGACATCGGAATCAAGCAGAACGGTCTGATTCACATCTCACAGATGGGAAAGGGGCGCAACGCTGATCCGTCCAGGATTCTCAAACTCCACCAACAGGTGAAGGTGCAGGTCATTTCGGTTGACACCGACAGGATGAGAATCGGTTTGAGGCTGCTCTAATCGGCATCCGAAGGGTCGTCATCCCCTGTGGAATATTGGGATATGTCGTTGTCAGGAAGGTCGTCACCGTCTCCTGAGCCTCCGACAACTCCTGCCTCGTCGTCGTCATCATCACCGTCGAGCCATCTTTCGATGTCCTCGGCATCATCGGTCTTGACTTTGATTTTCACGAGATATATGGCATCAGGAATCTCGACTGTGACTGCATAAAAACAGGTTCCGTCCGGCTTGTCATATTTCATCAGGTCCGGAAAATAATCATTGAAACCTTTAGGGTATTTCTCTGCGAACGCGGCGGCAAGTTCCTCCGACATATTCTCATAACTTACGACTGCTCTTTTTTTCTTAATATCCATAGTTCTTATATGCTTCAGAAAATCGGGTGCAATTATAAGATATTTTTCTGTCCCTGCAAAAACTAAATGACTTTTTTGAGATTATTTTTCAAAGGCCCCGTCCAGGGCAGGCAGAGGGGTTGTCCTGACCTCTCCTCCCTCGAGAATCAACAGAGACGGCTCTTTCATTGAAAATGCCTTTCCAGCGAGTTCAAACAGCCCTTTTTCGTGGAAAACAGCACAGAGCACATCCCCGTGCAGCACCGCCTGGCACGCCCTGTCGTTCCTGAGGACCTTGACAGGGGCCTTGCGCCCGCCCTTGAGGACAGACTTCGCGGCAGCAGCGGTCTGACGGGCATCCCTCCCCGGAAGAATCATATAGGCATAGGAGTCACCGCCGTCGGAAACCGGGACTGAGACGGACTCAAGAGGATGTCCAAACCAGCATTTGAATATGGCCTTATTGTCGGTCTTGTCCTTGAAGGAAGGCTCTATGTAGTCCCATTTCCCTGTCTGCACCTGCTCCGTGTGGAGGAAAGGCTTCCCGTCAAGGCTCACATATCCCCTTGAGGAATGATGAATCCAGTTGTCCCCCTCTGTCACAGGAGAGTCGAGAAGAATCTGGTCCACAGCGGTCGTGACGCTCTTGAACTCCGGATTCTCCGCACGGATTCCCGCTCCGAGATTCACGACGCAGTCATTGAAGAAGAACGCGCTCTTGAGGGCGTGCAGACCGTCACGGGAGAGTTCCATCGTGGAGACCATCGCCTCTTCCCCGGCAAGCCCTCCCACGTGGGAGGAGTTGTTGCGCTTCGCCTGTACGGAATCGTCCGACTTGATCGGCTTCCCGTCATCGTAGGCGGTCACCCCAGGAACTTTGCGCCAGTCCCAGCAGGCGAAGATGTTGTCGAATTCCTGTCCTGAAATCATCATTATCAGAGCCCCGTCGGCCGAGAAATTGGCAAGGGTGTTCTCATTGTTCGTGAACTCGAAGCCCACAGTCCTTTCCGAGTGCATCCTGATTGAGGCATACCAGTCAGGAGTGCGGAAAATGCCGCAGTCGGAACGGTAGAAATACTTCGCCCCCACGAGAGTGTTGGCAAAGACAGAAGGCTGAAGATTCTCCGCTGCGGTCCTTCTGAAGAAATCCGCCTGGGAGTCAATCGCCTCAGACATATTCAATGAGGTGACGGCCAAAGAGAAAGCCTTCCCCGGACCGGCATCTATGAAATTCTGGCGGCCGCAGAACGACGGGTCCATCACCCCTTTCCAGACGCTCCTGCAGATGCCCTCCTTAATCAGGTTGCAGACAATGTCTTTCTGCTCAGGGGTGAAGTCGTACTTGGTCCCTTTGAGAACCCTGAGCCAGAAGGACATACCCTCGGCATACGCCAGTCCGTAATTTCCGAACTGGATCTGCGGGCCGTGCTGATGGAAGGACCAGTCCTCCTGAATACCCTCTTCCCGGGTGATGTATATCTCTTCGGCGATATAGTCGCGTGCACGGATGACAAGTTGTTCATCATCAATGAGAAGCCCTTTCATCAGATTGTTCCCTGCAAGCCACGCCTTGTTCTGCCCTGTCCTGCCGAACTTTGACCTTTCAAGCACCCTCAGCCCCCCGTCAATCTCCTCCTGGGAGAGTTCGTCCCTGAGCATAAGCAGGACTGCGGCCATCTTTTTCGGGACACCTATGTCATTGTGCCACCAGTTCGGGCAGACAGGCATATTCGTGAACCACCAGAGCATCGAAAGATGCAGCAGACGGTCCAGTTCGGCAGACCCCCTCCAACGGTCATTCCCCGCCCTGTAAAGTTTCGCGAGGGAATACATCCTTGTCACGTGTAGGGTCGCCGGCCATCTTCCCCTATCCTGTGCGGCATAGTCAATGTCCTTCCAGCATCCTGACTCCCAGTCGTATGCGTCAAGAAGAGCCTCGACCTCGCTGTCAGGAAGATGCACCGACATATACAACTGGAGCAGCAGCACATCATTCGCCCGCCCGTTGTCGGAATAGCGGATGAACCGTTCCGTGGTCTGGGCGTCAGGAGAATAGTCCACAACCGAAGCCTCAACGAAAGCCTTCCTCACCCCGTCAAGCGGCGATGCCGCGAGTCCGAAAGCGGATGAGGCGGCAAGGATAATGCACAAAAATCTTTTCGTCATAGTATATATCAAGTTATATATTTTATATGTCATATCGTACAAACTTACATAAATTCTGTCGATTTTTTGTATGTTTGCAGGAAACATATCAATATATGAAGCATTTTTATCTGATTCTGACCTTTGTTGCGGCCTTTGCCGCCGTTCCAGCCGCCTGTCCCGCACAAAATCCCGACTATTCCGCATATATACTCACGCCGAAAGCCCCCGCCACCCCGCGCATCAACGGAGCAAGGGTTTACGGACAGAGCCCTGATGTGGACTTCCTCTTCAAGATTCCAGCAAGCGGCGAGCGTCCTATGACATTCTCCGCCGAAGGACTGCCGAAGGGCCTGAAACTCGATTCCCGGACCGGCATCATCACAGGCAGGGTCAGGAAAGAAGGCAGTTACATCGTCACCCTTACGGCAACCAACAGACTGGGCAGCGACAGCAAGCCCCTCCGTCTGGAAATCGGTGAGGACAGGCTTCTCCTTACCCCGCCTATGGGATGGAGCAGCTGGAACTGTTTCGGGAATACCGTCAGCCAGGAGCATGCGATGGCAATGGCAAAGGCCTTTGTCGATCTCGGACTGGACCAATACGGCTGGTCCTATATCAATCTTGATGACGGATGGCAGTATGACAGGGGAGGAAAACACAACGCCATAATGCCGAACAGCAAGTTCCCGGATATGATGGGACTCTCAGACTATATACATTCCCTCGGACTCAAGTTCGGAATATACTCCGGTCCGTGGACAGGCACCTACGCAGGGCATATAGGCGAGAGCAGCGACAACCCGGAAGGCCGCGCCTGGTGGGTGGAGCAGGGTGTCTGCGAACTGATTC
>JBJEJS010000286.1:0-2084 GCA_051878235.1 Candidatus Cryptobacteroides sp. | reverse complement strand
ATAGTATATAAAATTATATATATATCCGAAATTTGAGAATATGGAATTCAATGATGTGATACGCCTGCGGCACAGCGTCCGTTCCTTTGAGGAACGGCCTGTGGACAGGGAGATTCTGGACGATCTCGTGCAGGTGGCCCTGACCGCCCCGTCCTCCAGGAACAGCAAGAGTTCGGCATTCCTGATTGTCGAGGACAAGGACACCATTGTCGCCCTTTCCCAGATGAGGGAGTCAGGCTCAGGGTTTATGAAGGATGCCGCAGCCGCGATTGTTGTGCTCGGGGATGCCTCCAAGACCGACCTTTGGCTTGACAACTGCGCCATCTCCGCGACCTTCCTCCAACTGGCGGCGACTGACAGGGGACTCGGCAGCTGCTGGGTGCATATCTGCGGGAGGCCGAGGAGCAAGACAGACGCTTCACTCGGGGATGCTGAGGGGTATGTGCGTGACCTTCTGGGCATTAAGGAAAATATGAGGGTGCTCTGCGCGATTGCGCTCGGCTATCCTAAGGAAAATCAATAATCCCGTCTGCTCGGGACTTTTATAAATATTGGAACTTTATGAAGGAAAGAATAGAAGCACTTCTTGCGGAAGTAAATGAACTTCATTGCAAAAAGGCACAGGAAATTGAGGAGGCGAGGGTCCGCCTGCTCGGTAAGAAAGGCGAAATCACCCGTCTTTTCGAGGAATTCCGCGATGTCGCCCCACAGATGAAAAAGGAGTTCGGGAAGAGCCTGAACGCGCTCAAGACTGCGGCTGTGACAAAAATAGAGGAACTGCGCCAGGCTGCCTCGGAGGACTCGTCAGCGGGGTCTTCTTCGGTTGACCTCACCACTCCGGGCTGCAATTATCCCCTCGGCTCACGCCATCCTGTCTCAATCGTGAGGGAGGAGATAGTCTCCATCTTCCGTAAGTTCGGCTATGATGTGGCTGAAGGGCCTGAAATCGAGGATGACTGGCATGTGTTCGAGGCGCTTAACTTCCCTCCAGAGCATCCTGCCAGGGAGATGCAGGACACCTTCTTTGTGACGGCAGGTCCCCACGACCCGATTCTCCTTCGCACCCACACTTCTTGTGTGCAGGTCCGCGCGATGGAGACCCTTCCGCTTCCTATCCGTATAGTCTGCCCTGGAAGGGTGTTCCGCAATGAGGCCATTTCCGCCCGTGCGCACTGCATCTTCCATCAGGTCGAGGGTCTGTACATCGACGAGAATGTGACATTTGCTGATATGAAGCAGGCAATCCTCCTTTTTGCAAGGGAGATGTTCGGAGCCGACACGCAAATCAGGATGCGCCCGTCCTACTTCCCGTTCACCGAGCCGTCCGCCGAAGTGGATGTGAGTTGCAACATCTGTCACGGCAAGGGCTGCAACATCTGCAAGGGGACAGGCTGGCTTGAGATTCTCGGCTGCGGTATGGTTGACCCGAATGTCCTTGAGGCATCTGGCATAGACAGCAAAAAGTACAGCGGCTTCGCCTTCGGTATGGGTGTGGAGCGCATAGCGATGCTGAAATGGCAGGTCAAGGACCTAAGGAACTATTTTGAGAATGACCTCCGCTTCCTCAAGGAGTTCGAGACTTCCCTTTAGCGCGGCGGCATAAAGGTCTTCTTAAAGACATATCTGTTTTTGTGGACTCTCGCCCTTTTTTGCCCTAAGGAATCTCCAAAACAGCAAATCAGGTCGAAAAAAATTTGCAAGTTCAGAAAAATGCACTACCTTTGCAATCCCATTCCAAAAGAATGGAAAAGTTCACAAAAATAATGCGGAAATAGCTCAGTTGGTAGAGCACAACCTTGCCAAGGTTGGGGTCGCGAGTTCGAGTCTCGTTTTCCGCTCATCGAAGGTGATTCGTTCCCAAAACGGTCACCTTCTTTTTTTGTTCTCCTCCTTCCCTAACTCGAACTCGCGACCCCCGTCCTGAGGGCTGTCATAGCGTATGCTATGACTGGGGACTACGTAAAAGGCAAACTCCGGCTTGCCGGAGTTCGAGTCTCGTTTTCCGCTCTTTCGAAGGTGATTCGTTCCCAATGACATGAACCCCGAAAGTTAGACAAAAAACTTTCGGGGTTTTGTTATGTCCA
>JBJEJS010000285.1:0-2084 GCA_051878235.1 Candidatus Cryptobacteroides sp. | reverse complement strand
CGGCGGAATCCTTAGAAAGGTTAAGGCAGGCCCAGATGCCTGTGTACGGAAATTATGGGAATGAGGGGATGCCGATGGTGACGGATATGATCCCGTGACCGGTCGTGAAGAAGGAGCCGGATGGGACATTCAATGGAATTTATGAAAAAACCGATTCTGACATTGTTTCTGGCTGCGGCCGCATTTCCGGCTGCTGCCCAGGATTTTGGAAAAATGTTTGACGACTTTGTCAAGGAGGCAAGGGAGGAGCATAGCCGTTTCAAGGATGAGGCCAACAAGAAATTTTCAGAGTTCCTGAATGAAAGTTGGACGGAGTTCAAGGTCTTTGCGGGAAAAACATATTTGGAGAAGCCGAAACCCCGGACCGCTCCTGCCGTTCCTGTGGAGGAGCCCGGAATTCCTGAGGCGCAGCCGTCTCCTGCCTCTCCCGAAACGGTACCTGAAGCGGTGCCTGAAATTCCTGACACCATAGAGGAGCCCGTTCCGTTCCGGGAAGAAGCCCTTGAGAAGCCTCAGACGGTAATGCCGGGAATGAGGGACTGTTCATACGATTTTTATGGACAGATTGTGCGGATTCCTTATCCGGAGCAGATTGCTGATTATGAAATGGCGGGCAATTCCGAGAAGGATGTCGCCGGTTTTTGGAATGCGCTTTCAGAGTCCGATTATAATTCCGTCATAGGAAGGCTTGAGGGATATGCCTCGGAGATGGGGCTTGAGGGGTGGAGTCTGTTCCTTCTTGTCGAGAATTTGTCAAAAGCGGTGTTTGGTCCTGACCGTAAGGATGAGATGGAGGTGTTCAAGACATTCCTCCTGAATCAGATGGGACTGGATGCCAGAATGGGGCTGGCTGACGGAAGGCTTTTGACTACGGTCTGCATAAAGGAACAGGTATATTCACGCATTTACTGTGAGTTTGACGGCAGGAAATATTATTTTAGCCCGGATGTGCATAATGTGAAGCGGTATAAGAGTTATTCCGCAAAGTTCTCCGACAATCTCTCTCCTGTGAGTGTCGAGATTTCAAAGCCGATGCATCTTGGCGGCAATGATGCCGTTTCCGTCGTCACGAAATGTTCCAAGGTGTTCTCCTCCGACATACCGTTGCCGGTGAACAGTTCGCAATGCGGATTTTATCTGGATTATCCTCAGGTTGATGTGAATATATATGCCCGTGCTGTTTATGACAGCGCATTCACATCGGCTTTGGTAGATGCGTTCCGTCCTTTTGTAAGCGGAATGGATGAACTTGCCCAGGTGAATCTGCTTCTGAAGTTTATGCATTATGACTTCAGTTATTCGACTGATGGTGACCAGTTCGGCTATGAGAAGCCTTTCTTCCTTGAGGAGAATTTCATTTATCCGTCCAATGACTGTGAGGACCGTTCCATCCTGTTCTCCTTTCTTGTGAGGAACCTGTTGGGCCTGGATGTGGTCCTGCTGCAATATCCGAATCATATAGCCACAGCGGTATGCTTCAGCAAGGAAGTCCCTGGCGATTCATTCCTGTTCGAAGGCCGCCGTTTCACTGTCTGTGATCCCACATACATCGGTGCCAAGGCCGGTATGACAATGTCTGGTTATCGTGATGCCGAGTTTCTCATCGTAGAATGAGCCGGGCTTCCCTTGGCACGGGCCGTCCGCCAGACGGTCTCCGGACAACTAATGCAAGTACAAGTCCCCTTCTGAGAAATCCCTCAGGAAATCGGCATAGGGCATTGCCTTAGGTCCCGCAAGCCGTATAAACCGCTTTTGTCATTCCCGCATTCCTCTTTTGTCATTCCTGCATTCCTCTTTTGCTATTCCCGCATTCCTCTTTTGTCATTCCCGTCCTGTCTCTCCCGTCATTCGCGATCTTCCCTCTTGTTATTCCTGGCTTGACCGGGAATCTCCCGCACAAAGATGCCCGATCACAGTCGGGCATGACGAGGTTAAGGTCAGGCCTGACGTCACTCCCGGTTTTTTGACACGAAATCAGCCGCTTTTTGTATGCTTTCAGGCATTTAACACGACTGTAACCTACTTGTATCCAATCAATTGACGAATCTCTCCTGAATTTTGTCCGTCAAAATTTCTGTAAACGG
>JBJEJS010000284.1:9784-10432 GCA_051878235.1 Candidatus Cryptobacteroides sp. | reverse complement strand
ACAAAGTTAGGTCTCACTTACACAAGCTGAAAGATGTACTTCTTCGGATGCTTACTGCAAATATACAAATTTCAGGCAAACAACAATATGATTTGAAAATTGTTTTCTTTTTCTTGTCCGAAGAATGCAAAACGGGGAAGGTTGGTGCCTTCCCCGTTGAGATTATGTTGTAACACATTATTTGTAAGTAACTGTTATTGTTTTCATTCTGAATTTGCCGCTAGCAAAGAGGTATACTGTGTTTAATTGTTTTGTCAAGGTGTATGTTACACTTTCTGTTCCTGCACTATAGTTCTCTGTTTGAAAGGCTGTCTCTGAATCAGATGCCTCTTTCAAACTAATAACTCTATCGCTAGTATTATCTGAAGGACAGGATATTTTTAGGGACGAAATATTTTTTCCTAATGGAACAGATATCATAATATAATTATTTGTTCCATTTAAAAAACAGAAACCTCCGGAAGGGTATCCTGCACCTCTAAATTCTACGCTTATCTCGTCTTTTGTAAATGTGTAAGGGTCACCTGTTACATAACTTCCAGTTGCAGCTGGGATAGATGCGACATCCAAGTCTACGGTCACTTCAGCAGCTATTGTCGTGAAGGTTACAATTTTGTCTCCGAGAGAATAGTTTCCGCCACGTTTGAT
>JBJEJS010000284.1:0-9684 GCA_051878235.1 Candidatus Cryptobacteroides sp. | reverse complement strand
GAAGGCATGAATTTCGCGCTTGTCTCGTTGAAAGTCTGAGGCTTGTCCCCGAGAGTAATTGTCACCTCCTTTGTGGTGAAGTTCTTGGCATCAGTATAGGTTGTCTTTCCTGAGACAGTCATAGTAGCCCTGTAATAGTAGGTAGTTGCAGGCTTCAGGTCATCCTTGGTAACCTCGAATGACGCATTGACATTTATACTCTCGGTTACAGTGCTTGCCTCAGCGAAATCAGCAGATGTAGAGTACTGGAATGAAAGGACGGCGCCAAATGACTCGGCGATGTTAGAAGAAGAACCTGTGAAGACAATTTTCCCTGATGTTGGTTTGACCTCGTTGACGGTTATCAGAGCGGCAGTAGGTTCAGCAGACTTTGTCGTGAAGGTTACAATTTTGTCTCCGAGAGAATAGTTTCCGCCACGTTTGATGTAGGTACGCACATAGTATGTCGTTCCAGCTGTCAGACCGCTCAGGTTCGACTGGTAGAATCCCATTCCCGGCATGTATTCGTCATCCACGATGAGTGCTGTGCCGTGGTCAGGTGAGTCAAGGGTGCAGGCAGAATCCGTCGAGTAGAGAAGACCAAGCTCTGTGTCGCTCAAATCCCACATAGTGTAGTCAAGAGAAGGCATGAATTTCGCGCTTGTCTCGTTGAAAGTCTGAGGCTTGTCCCCGAGAGAAACTGTCACTTCCTTTGTGGTGAAGTTCTTGACAGCAGTGTAGGTGGTCTTTTCTGAGACAGTCATCGATGCCCTGTAGTAGTAGGTTGTGGCAGGCTTCAGGCTGTTATTTGTAATCTCGAATGAGGCATTGGCGTTGATCGCCTGGCTAACAGTGCTTGCCTCGGCGAAATCAGCCGATGTCGAGTACTGGAAAGAAAGGACTGCTCCGAGGGACTCAAGTATGCCTGAAGATGAACCTGTGAAGACAATCTTGCCTGGGGTTCCGTCGGCAGGCTTGACCTCGTTGACGGTGATCTTGTCAGCCGTAGGAAGCGCATTTGTAGAGAAGTTGGCTACTGCGCCATACCTGTAAACCAATTCGTTCTGGAAAGTGTAGGTCTTGTAGTTGTAGGTCTGGCCTGCGGTCAGTCCTTCGAGTGACACTGTGAAAGAACCGTCCTTTGCAGGAAGGATGGCTGCGGTCGCTTTGTTCTCATCGGTCTCTGGATCTGTAGTCGTTGAGTAGATGAGGCCGAAGACAACGCCTTCAGGCTGCTCTGAGACAGTACCTTTCAATGTCGCTGTGGTCTCCGTTGCAGTGGTCTCGGCTACGGTGACGGTCACATCGCCAGTGTTGAATGTTGCTGCCTTGCCGTATTCTACATCATCCTTGCCTTTCGACACGAATGAACGGTAGTTGTAGGTCGAAGCGAGGAAAAGATGGTCAACGGTGAGTGAGAAGCTGCCGTCTTTGTCAAGGGTGACGGTCTGCTGTGTCACCGTCTCTGCTGCAAAAGAGGCATTGAGAGAGTATTCAACACCGTAGGTGGCATCCTTAGGGGCATCCGCCTCTTTTTCAACCTTTCCGGTGAATGTCGCGCTTGTAGTCGCAGGGGTTACTTTGTCAATGGTGACCGTGATTTTGTCGGCCACAGGACCGCCGGGACCATCAATCTCGTTCTTCTTACAACCTGTCGTTGCAAGAAGACCTGCGGTCAGCAGCAATGCTGCGAATGACAGCTTGCTGATTGTCAGTTCAATTCGTTTCATAAGTTATTTTTTATAAATTCTGGATGCAAATGTAATGGTTACAAATTGTAATTGCAAGAGGGTTTTATTTAGTTGTAACAGATTTTATATCCTTGTAAATATAGGTGTCACCCAACTTGTAGTATGCACGATAATAATATTTCGTAGCGGTTGAAAGCCCGTTACAAGTCACCTCTTTGAATGTTATTGTCATTGTTGTCATATTTTTCTCATAGACAACTTCCAGATTTGTTACACCCGAGGTCTGTGCGTCAAAGGAGGATGACGTTGAACAGAGGATTCCGTAGGAGATGGTCGTGTATCCCGCTATGTTCCATTCATATACAGATGCCGTCCATCCCGGTTTGAAAGTGACGGATGATGCATCATAGGTGCTGACTGTGACATCGAAAGGAAGATCGTCAGTTTTTAATGACTGGGTGTCTCCATACTCGGTTTCCGAACTGCTGCTTATGAAAGTCCGGTAGTAATATGTAGTGGATGGAAGAAGTTTGTCCACCTGCCATCTGTGTTTTCCGTTAAGATCAAGTTCTTCGCTGGCAGACAATGTGTGGCTCTGCACATCGGTGAAGTTTACATCCGCTGCGAACTGAATCCCTATGGAATATCCGTCAACAAACTTTGCATCCATTACGAATACCCATCGTCCGTCAAATTTCTTGACTTCCGCCACACTGATGGTCGGTTTGTTGAGAGGAGACTTGGTTTCAAAGTCATACGGTATTTCGTCATTATATATTCTTTTCCCGTCCTGCTCAGCATAAATCTTGCAGAAATACTTGACTCCAGGCTCCAGTCCTTCCAAAGTAACGGAAAAACTCCTGTCCGCGTTAGGGGTGAATGTCTGTTTCTCGTCAGATTCAACTTTCTCATAAGTCGATGAATAGCAAATGCCGTATTCAACGTCAGAAACGATTTCAGACACAGTCCCGTGAAAAGTTACTGAAGTTTGTGTTGTGCTCCTGTCGATAAGTTCCATCACAATGTCCTTCGTCCTCACCGGAGCCGGAGTCCCGTATTCCGTCTTGCCCCCTGAAACCGAGTATGTCCTGTAATAATATTCTGTGTACAGTTTCAGACCTGTAAACTCCAGATTGTATGTGACTCCTCCTTCTGCCGGAACTGCCTTTTCCCTTGTTGTCGCAGCGGCAGGGAAAACTACTGATGTGGATAACTCTATTCCTGCTTCAGCGTCTGCAGGAGCGCCATTGCCAATAACTGCACTTCCTGCAAAGACAATTCTTGTCGCGTACGGCTCAACTGAAAAGACGGTTACCGTCACAGCATCGTTTTCAGTATTGTCGCCGTCACCGTCTCCAGGCAGTTGACCGCTCTGGTCTTCTTCAGAAGCCTTCTGACAACCGACAAAGCCGTAACAACCCACGAGCATTCCCATTGCAATCAAAATCCCACTAATTACTTTTCTTTTCATACTATCAAAAATTTTCATGTACGGTTTTTATATGCTTCAATATGTCAATAATCTTATTATATATTATATGTGTAATCAGATATACCTTAGAAGAAGTTTGCGTATATGGTCTGATACCTTTTTCGCCGCGTCGGTCGCGGCTTCAAAAACTTCAGCCATATTCTTATATTTCATAAGTTCTACTGCATCCGTCTCGTTTCTGAATATTTCACCGATGTACTCCTCGTAGGCGTCGTCTGCGGCATGTTCCAGTTCGGTAATCCTGTCGCACTGCATCGTGATGGCCGAGAAATTTGCGGACATATCATCACATAACGCCACAATCGCCTTTAGTGACTCGGATTCGGAACAGATGAACTGCGCCATATCCGAAAACACCTGATCGATTTTCCTGGGAGAATACAGAATGACGGATTTTGCGGCAGTATTTATGGCATCGAGGAACTGGTCCATTTCAAGGGAAATGGTCTGGAGGTCATCCCTGTCCATCGGCGGAATGATCTTTTCATATAAGCCCTCATAAAATTCCGAAAGCAGGGCGTCTCCCTGAATTTCGCATTGTTTTACCTCCTTCTCCAGCACGCGCCATTCAAAAGGGTCGGTTGTGGAGACAAGGTCCCGCAGGGATGTTGATGCGTGGATTGCAAATACTGTCTGCCGTGTGAATATCGGCAGGAACTGCGACCTTGGGCCGAAAAAATTCCTTCTTTTTGCGAATATTGACATAAAAAATCCGTTTCTCCGGACTGGATTTTCCGGAAATTGGGGCTTCAAATATAGAAATAAATTGGATAGAAAATATCCGGAAGGCTTGAAAAACATTAAAAAAAAGAAAAAACATTAAAAAAAAGAAAAACATTGCTCCCGGAGGGGCTGTATTGTTGCACGGAAAAATAGTTTTATCCAGTTTTGCAATGCTAACGAAAACGGTGGAGTGTATGGAAAAGGGTCGGAAATACTGTCATTTTATTCACAAAACAAATTTCTTCAGGTGGGTTCTCACCATTGCCTACATAGCGTTCGGCTATCCGGCCCTGTTTTACGGTTGCTCCTCACCGGCGGCTGTCGAGGTCCCCGGTGGGGAGGTCTCCGTAATAAGACTTGTTAATCACGAAGGCGGATCTTCGGATGACGGCCTGTCAAATAATACTGATGTCTTTGTCTTTAATGATGATGCGTTGAAACGGCTTGATTCCTACCAGAAAATCGGGCAGGATGGTGGGGTGATAGCCTCAAGGAGCGGGGACAAGATTGTTGTCGCCGTCTCCAATGCCCTGACTGGGGGATGGACGGACATATATTCATACGAGGGATTGTCCTCTGTGAGCGTGCTGCTGGAGGATGAGGACCCGGACAAACCTGTGGGGGTTGGTGCCGTCAGGATTCGTGCGGGGAGCGGGGAGGCCGTGGAAATAAGGATGAGGAGGCTGTTGGCGGAGATCAGGCTGACCGGATTGAGGACTGATTTTTTCGGGACGGAGTATGAGGACGAGCCATTGACGGATGTCCGTGCATATCTGACGGATGTGAACGGGAGTTGCCGGATTGTCCGGGACAGTTGTGCCCCTCCGGGGGTGATAGTCAATCCGGGCAGGTTGGATGAGTTGTCTTTGTCGGGATTCAGGCACAGGGAATTGGTGTTGCGGGAACTTGGAGATGTCGGCAGGGACGGATTGGAGGAGGATGTGAGCCTGTTTTGCTATCCGGGTGACCATCCGGAGGATTCTCCGGGTTCCCCTTTCACAAAACTTGTGATAGAGGGCAAGATACGGGGACATACATATTACTATCCGCTGGTGATAAACCGTGGAGGCGTCTTAGGGACTGTCTTTTGGGAGGATGGGGCGGATGGTGAACTTGGTGCCGGCATAAGGAGCGGCAGGACATATTGCTATGACATCACAATCTGCCGTAGCGGAACGGATGATCCGGACATCCCTGT
Organism: Candidatus Cryptobacteroides sp.; assembly: GCA_051878235.1. Classification (GTDB taxonomy): domain Bacteria; phylum Bacteroidota; class Bacteroidia; order Bacteroidales; family UBA932; genus Cryptobacteroides. Next base: position 4,601 of record JBJEJS010000284.1, on the reverse strand, counting down.
GGAAGGGGGAATGGTAAGGATAAACGGAAAAATTGTGGGATGGGAGGAAAAGGGAAATGAGAGGATTGTATTTTAGGGCGACATCATTTGTGGCGGTGGCTTTCCTGGCTGTCGTTTCCTTTCTGATGGCGTCCTGCACGCGGAGGCTTTCTTTGGAGGACAAAGGCCCTGTGCTGCTGACATTCGGGGACGGAGGCTTCACAACGAAGTCTGTTGTGCCGGATGAGGAGAAGATAAGTGACCTGACACTTTTTGTTTTCAACAGGGACGGGCTGATGGAGTCAAGTCATTATTTCAAGTCGGGGGACTTCATTGATTCCGGTCCCGGAGGCTGCTCGTGTGCTGTTAACCTTCTGAAAGGGTGCAGGTATTCATTCTATGCCTGCGCGAATATGGGATTCAGGGTACGGGCGGAGACTATGGATGAGTTAAGGGATTTCCGTTTTTATATGGCTTATCCGGATGACTACAGGATAGGGATTCCTATGAGCGGTGTCCTTGAGGATGTCGTGGTCCCTCAGGCGGGTGGGGAAGTGAATGTGCCGTTGAAGAGGGCAATGGCGAAAATCTCGGTCAGCATAGACCGGGGAAGGCTTTCTGACGGTGTGGAGTTTAATGTGACCGGGCTGAGGCTCTGCGGATGTCCCAAAAGCGTTCCGATGTTTGCCTGCAATTCCGTGGAAAGTGAGGACGACATCCATACTTTCGGATTCTCCAGGACGGGATATGATGTGCAGCCCTTGAACAGGAATGTCCTGGGGCAGGTCAGCGGGGAAGCCAGCCTGTATATGTTCGAGAATTTGCAGGGCCGTCCTCTCGGGGATGTCACGGAGCACAGGAATAAGGTGTTTGAGAAAGGCGATCCTTTGGAATGGAAATGTTCATATCTTGAACTGGAGGCGGACTACATATCTGACGAATACAGGTCTTTGCCCGGGAAAGGTCTGGTTTACAGATTATATCTCGGTGAGAGTCCGTCCGATTTCAATGTGGAGAGGAATTGCCATTATCACATCACGGTTGTTCCTGAGTATGACGGCCTGGGCGATGACGGATGGCGGGTGGACAAGTCCGGACTGGAGTATCTGGGTGAGAAATACCTCAAGGTCTCTCCAGGCAATTACATTCACGGGCACATCGGTGATGTCATTCATATCAGATGTGGTCTGAAGCCTGAGTGGGCTGAATTTGACATCGGCATCGAGGAACTGGAGGCAGACAGGGAGAACGGAATATACGACTATGTCGTGGATCCGGACGGGAAAGGTGTCACTTTGACTTTGACGGGAAGCGGCGGAGGGCTGTTGTATTTCGAAGCGGGAGAGCCTGTCAATGAGGCGGCAATGGTGGTTGTCGTCTCAGACCCTTAGGAATAGGGAAAAACAGGCTGTCTCAGATTCTCAGGTATTGTGCGGTGAAGGTGTCGGCTTTGGAGACGAGATCTTCAGGAGTGCCGGCAAAGACAACCTTGCCCCCATTGTCTCCCGCGTCAGGACCGAGGTCGATTACCCAGTCCGCCGCACGGATGACATCAGGATTGTGCTCGACCACGACAATGGAATGTCCTTTGGCGAGAAGCGCGTCGAATGATTTGATCAGTTTCTCCACATCGTAGAAATGGAGCCCTGTGGTTGGCTCGTCGAAGATGAACAGGATGCGCTGTTCCTTGGCTCGGGAAGGGATGTCGGAATTCATCGACAGGAAATAGGCGAGTTTGATCCTCTGGCTTTCTCCTCCGGACAAAGTGCTGCTGCTCTGGCCGAGTTTTATGTATGACAGACCGACATCAACCAAAGGCTGAAGCCTGTCCGCAATTCTCTTTGCCGCTGTCTCGGATTGTCCCCGGAAGAAACTGATGGCTTCTTCCACACTCATATTCAGGATGTCATCTATGTTCATCCCTTTGTATCTCACCTCAAGAATCTCAGGCTTGAAACGCTTTCCTCCGCAGGATTCGCAGGTCATTGTGACATCTGCCATAAACTGCATACCGATGTGCACGAATCCTTCTCCCTGACATTCAGGGCAGCGTCCTCCATCCTGGTTGAATGAGAAATGGGAAGGTGTGAAGCCGTTCATTTTGGCGAACTGCTGTTCGGACAGCAGTTTCCGGATGTCGTCATATACCTTTAGATAGGTCACGGCATTGGAACGGGAACTTTTTCCGATGGGATTCTGGTCCACATATTCCACCTGGGTTATCCTGTCGAGATTGCCTTCGAGCCGGCGGAATGTGCCCGGGGCGGACCCCGTCTGGTTGATGTGGCGGTACAGGGCAGGATAGAGGATGTCCCCGACAAGCGAGGATTTCCCGCTTCCGCTGACTCCTGTCACAACGGTGAGCACTCCGAGCGGGAATTTGACATTGATGTCCTTCAGGTTGTGCTCCATCGCGCCCTCGACTGTGATGCTGTAGGTCCAGTTCCGCTTTGGCCTTACATATCTGGAGCGGCTGCCGGTCAGGTATTGCAGGGTCAGGGATTCAGGGACTGCATCTTTCGCCTTGATGTCATTGGCGTTGCCTTGATATATTATTCTTCCGCCTTCGGTACCTGCCTTGGGACCGATGTCTATAAGCAGGTCCGCCGCACGCATTATTTCCTCGTCGTGCTCGACCACCACGACAGTATTCCCTATATCCCTCAATCTTTTCAGGACTTTAATCAGTCTGTCTGTGTCGCGCGGGTGGAGACCTATGCTCGGCTCGTCAAGGATGTATAGAGAGCCGACAAGGGAACTGCCAAGGGCGGTCACGAGATTGATTCTCTGGCTCTCTCCTCCGGACAATGTCTTTGATGCACGGTCGAGGGTCAGGTATGACAGCCCGACATCCTTGATGTAATTCAGGCGGGAGCATATCTCGTCAATGGCCTTTGATGCTATCCTGCGTTCGTAGGCGGTGAGTTCGAGATTGTTGAAGAAATCAAGCAGGCTGTCGATATTCATCTTCAGAAGTTCGTGGATGTTCTTACCGCCGACCTTGACATAAAGGGCTTCCTTTTTCAGCCTGCTTCCCCCACATTCCCGGCAGACCGTCTTTCCGGAATACCGGCTCAGCATATATTTGTACTGGATCTTATATTTGTTGGAATCCACCCAACGGAAAAACTCATTGAGCCCCACGAAGGAATCTTCTTCATCCTCTCCTTGTGGCCCATTCCAGATTGTCTGTCTCTGATCCTGGGTGAGATTGTGCCAGGGCTCGAAAATCGGGATGCCGTATTTCGCCGCGTTCAGGACAAGACGGTCCTTGAACCATCCCATTTTCTCCCCTCTCCAGCAGGCTATCGCCCCGTCATAGATGCTTTTGCTCTTGTCCGGAACGACAAGGTCCTCGCTGATGCCGATGATCTGACCGAGTCCTCCGCAGACCGGGCAGGCCCCGAGTGGACTGTTGAAACTGAACATATATTCGTCAGGTCGGGAAAAAGACATTCCGTCTGCCTCGAAACGGTTCACGAAATATTTCTCCTGAGGCGGGAATCCCGGGATTTCGGTGCAGACCCTCATTGACCCGCCTCCTTTGTCAAAAGCGGTGGCTACAGATGAGTGCAGACGGGTGCGCAGGGTCTCAGAGGCATCCTCTGTGAGTGGTGCTGCCGGGATTTTGAGACGGTCAACCAGAAGGCGGAGATTCTCCGGATAGTCACCCTGTTCTGCCCGCTTCATCACTTCCTCAATCCTGACAGGCCCGTCAGAACTGAAGAATCGTGAGTAGCCGTCCTCCTTGAGTCTCAGCATAAGTTCAACCTTGTCGTTGCGGTTGTCCCAGTCAAGGTCGGAGAGGATGTAAACGGAACGCTCCGTGCCGCAGGCGGACTCCTCGAGAAGGAAACGGATGACATCTGCCACATCGCTGCATTTCACTTCCTGACCGGAAACAGGGGAATATGTGCGGCCGATTCTTGCAAAGATGATCCTCAGGTAATCGAAGATTTCTGTGGTGGTGGCAACTGTGGAACGGGGGTTGCGCGTATTAACCTTCTGCTCGATGGCAATTGCGGGTGGGATGCCCTCAATGAGTTCCACATCAGGTTTTGACATCCTGCCAAGGAATTGACGGGCGTATGAGGATATGCTCTCGGCAAACCTCCGCTGCCCCTCGGCGAACAGGGTGTCGAATGCGAGAGAGGATTTCCCTGAGCCGGATATGCCGGTTATCACCACAAATTTGCCTCTGGGAATCTCAAGACTGACATTCTTGAGATTGTTCACTTTGGCGTTCTTAATTATTATGCTTCCTTCTTCTGACATAACCGCTTTCAAATAAGATGCAAAGATACCTAATTTTGCTGTTTGATGAAAATTCATTCAAATAATTTTGCAAGTCTGAAAAATTGCCGTATATTTGCATCCGCTTTCGATGAGAGAGCATTTTCCATAGCAAGAATTGAAATGTTGGTGCGGTAGTTCAGCTGGTTAGAATACGGGCCTGTCACGCCCGGGGTCGCGGGTTCGAGTCCCGTCCGCACCGCAGGAGCCTTCCCAAAACGGGAGGCTCTTTTTTGTGTCCCGCCGTTCCTCCAACCACTCGAACCCGCGACCCCGGGTAATGTGGACATAAATGGTTGGTGACAGTGACAAAAGTGGTTGGTGACAGC